>JASLBD010000143.1 GCA_030146745.1 Allosphingosinicella sp.
GGAGCTGCGGCTCCTCGACAACGAACCGGGGTTGCGGGTCGTGGTGGCTTTTCCGGCCGCCGTCGTGGAAAATCCGCCTGGGCCGCTCTAGAGTTTGTCCTGTAGAGCTGGAATCGTCACCCCGGACTTGATCCGGGGTCCACTTCTTCACCTCGCTGCCGCCGAAGAAAAAGGCGGATGCCGGATCAAGTCCGGCATGACGAGGCGGGCGCTTCCGTCCAAACAGGACAAACTCTAAGACATTCAAGACGAAGCGGATGGTAGCGATACCGAGTTTTCCGGTCCGTCCATAGGTGCTCGAATATCCCGGACCGGTTCGCGCGACCGGCATCGGTCAGCCCGCGCGGATCGACTGGATCGCGTCGTTGCAGGCCTGCTCGCAGCGGCGGCAGGATTCGGCGCAGATGCGGCAATGCTCGTGGCTGCCGGCATGACTTTCGCATTCGTCTCCGCACAGCCGGCAGGCCGCCGCGCAGGCGGTGAGCATCTGGACGATGGCCGTTTCGTTGGACCCCGTCCGCCGGCTCGCGACCGCCCCGGCCGCCGCGCAGATGTCGGCGCAATCGAGGTCGAGCCGGATGCACTGCCGAAGGTCCGCGACCATCTCCTCGGCGAGGCAGGCATCCGCGCACGAGGTGCAGGTTTGCGCGCAGCTATAGCATTCCTCGATGCAGCGGAGCAGCGCGTCGTTGGTGCTGCCCTGGACGTCGGGATGGGCGGCGATCATCTGCCGGACCTGCATGTTTCTTGCTCCTTTCGAGGGTCGACGGGATTGCGGAACTGCGTTCGGCTGGTCGGATCAATGGGCAAGCACCGGCCGTGTTCCGGAGCGCGCGCCGGGCCTTGATCCATGTCAAGAAGATTGGCGCCGGAGGCGCGGCCGGAGCGGAACGGGGTCCATGACGGAATCGTTCAAAGACGTTGCCGAACGCGCACTCCATCGGGGAAACAGCCATGCCGAAGACTCTATTCGTCTTTCCCGCCGCTCTGCCGGCTCTCCTCCTCGCGGGCTGCGGGAGCCCCGACGCGTCGACCGTCCCGAACGAGGCCGCCGCGCTCGAGGCGAATTCGGCCGGGCCGGAAAATACGGCCGGCGCGGAAAACACAAGCGCGTCCGATCCGGCCCAGCCGGGCACGACGGTTGACGGCTCGTCCGATCCGGTCCCGCCGCCGGACGCGGTTTCCCATCCCGACGGCTACCTCCCGCCGGCGCCGGCCGGGCCGGACGTAACGACCGTGAACTCGTCCGGGTCCGATGCGCCGCCACCGGCGACCGAGGACGAATATACCCGCAACAGGCAGGCCGGCCGCTAGAGTTTGTCCTGTAGAGCTGGAATCGTCACCCCGGACGTGATCCGGGGTCCACTTTCTTCACCTCGCAGCCGCCGAAGAAAAAGGTGGGTGCCGGATCAAGTCCGGCATGACGAGGCGGGCGCTTCCGTCCAAACCGGACAAACTGTAGACTGTATCGACATTCAAGCAGGACGTTGAGCATCCCCACTCCCCGCGGGGGAGAGGGGGCTGCACCGTGCAGCGGGTTGAAGGTCGATACAGCCTGGACCCGGCCGCCGTCGCCGGCGATCAGCCCGAGTTTCGAAGCGCGGTCGCGATGGCGTTGATCGACAGCTGGATGCCTTCGCGGATGCGGGGATCGTCCTCGCCGGCGCGGTGGCGTTTCAAAAGCTCGATCTGAAGCAGGTTCAGGGGTTCGATATAGGGAAGGCGCAGCCGGATCGACGCGTCGAGCGCCGGATTCTTCTCGAGCAGCCGAGACTCGCCCCGGATCTCCAGCAGGCATTCGAGAGTCCTCGACCAGCCGTCGCGTATGCGCCCGAATATGGCGTCGCGCGCCGATCGGTCCTCGACCAGGTCCGCATAGGCTCCGGCGATCCCCATGTCGGTCTTGGCGAGCATCATTTCGAGATTGTCGAGCGTGGTTCGGAAGAAGGGCCAGGCTTCGTCCATCTCGCGAAGCAGGCCCATGTCTCCCAAGGCGGTCAACCCGTCCCCAACGCCATACCAGCCCGGCAGCATCACCCGCGCCTGCGCCCAGCTGAACCCCCAGGGGATGGCGCGCAGGTCCTCGATCCGGTCCGACCGGGTGCGGCTGGCCGGGCGCGAGCCGATCTTGAGCTCGGCGATCTCCGCGATCGGAGTCATCTGCCGGAAGAAGGCGCGGAAGCCCCCGGTTTCGTAGACGAGCCCGCGATAGGCCTGGAAGGCGGCGCCGGACACCTGCTCCATCGCCTCGTAGAAGCGGTCGCGGCGGCGTCCGGAACGCTTCTCGAGGCTGGCGAGCAGGGTTGCCGAGGCGATCGCTTCCAGATTGGCCTCCGCGCTCTCGCGGGTTCCGTATTTGGCGGCGATGACCTCGCCCTGCTCGGTGATCCGGATTCGGCCCTGGACGGTGGCGGACGGCTGGGCGCGGATCGCGGCGAAGCTCGACCCGCCGCCGCGGCCCACCGCCCCGCCCCGGCCGTGGAAGAGCTGCATGCCGATGCCCGCTTCCTCGAAGACGGCGGCAAGCGCCCCGCTCGTCTGGTGAAGCGTCCAGACCGAGGTGAGATAGCCCCCGTCCTTGTTGGAATCGGAATAGCCGACCATCACCTCCTGATGGCCGCGTTGGCGGGCCGCCTCGGCGGCTTCGGGCGAGGCGAACCATTGCCGCATGATCTCCGGGGCGTTGTGGAGATCGTCGATCGTCTCGAACAGCGGGACGGCCATGATCGGCCCGCCGGACGGGTCGTCAGAGCGCCAGAGGCCGGCTTCCTTGAGAAGGATCTGGACCTCGAGCAGGTCCGAAATACTCTCGGCCTTGGAGATGATGTAGGTGGCGATCGAGCCGGGCCCGTATCGGGCGTGCGCCTCGGCGGCGGCTCGAACGATGGCGAGCTGGGCGCGTGTCTCGTCGCTATATTCCGCGAACGGGCTGGCGAGCAGCCTCGGCCCGGCCAGCTCTCCGCGCAGCAGCGCCGCGCGTTCTGCCTCGGGGAGCGATGCATAGTCGCCGGCGACGCCCGCCTGCTCGAGCAGCTCCGCGACGACCCGCTCGTGGACGTCGGCATTCTGCCTGAGGTCGAGCGCGGCGAGATGGAAGCCGAACGTCTCGACGGCTCGAATGAGGTGACGAAGCGATCCCCCGGCCTCGGCTTCGTCCAGGCCCTCCGCGAGGCAAAGGAGGTCCTCGCGAAAGGCTTCGGGTCCCGCATAAGGTTCGGCTTCGAGACGGGAGGGGCGCGCGGGCTCGCGGCCGCAGATCGAGCGCAAGGTGGCGGCGAGGCGCGCATAGACCCCGCTCAGGGCGCGGCGATAGGGCTCGTCGCGACGGGCGGGAGCATCGTCGCCGGACGCTTGGGCGAGCCTGGCGACGCCGGGCGCGACGGCGGCGAGCTCGGTCGAAATGGACAATTCGGCGCCGAGCGCGTGAACCTGGTCGAGATAATGGCCGAGCACGACCTGCGAAGCGCGGGAGAGAGCGAGCCGCAGCGTTTCGGCGGTCACGTTGGGATTGCCGTCGCCGTCGCCGCCGATCCAGCTGCCGACGCGCAGGAAGCTCTTCGGCCGCCGCCCGAGCGCGCGCTCCCACCGGGCGTAGAGGGCCGGCAGGACCGGAAGGAAGACTTCGCCCAGATAGGAGAGGGCGATATCCACCTCGTCGGCGACGTAGAGCCGCTCCCGTCTCAGCGGCCGGGTCTGCCACAGCAAAGCGACGTGCCGGCGAAGGGCGTCTTCGACGAGGCCGCCGTCCGGGGTCTCGACGGCTCCGGAGTCGCGCAGCCGCATCAGCTCGAAGATGCGGTTGCGGTGGTCGATCATGCTCTTGCGGCGCACCTCCGTCGGGTGCGCGGTAAGCACGGGCGCCATGAGCGCCGCGTCGAGCAGGTCCGCGGCCGACGCTTCGTCGACGCCCTGCTCAGCCAGGGTCGCGAGGGCCTCCGCGAGGGTCGCGCCGGGTTCCGCGGCGATGCCCTGCCGGTCCTCCGCCAGATTGGCCAGCATGGAAAAGAGCATGAAGCCGCGAACGAAGGCCAGCGTGTCGTCGAGGCTCAAGGCGTCCAGCCCGCGGTCGAGCTCCTGGCGTTCGGCCAGCCCCCGGTGGCGGTTGACGGAAGCCGATCTGATCGCCTCGATCCGGTCGAACAGGTCCACGCCGTCATGATCGCGGATGACGTCGCCAAGCAGCTTTCCGAGAAAACGAATGGAGGGATTCTGCTCGATGGCCGGGGTCGCCGCTTGCGCGTTCATCGAAATGTCCTTGTTCGAAGCGACATGGTCTGGAAGCCCGTCAAGGCAACGCTCCGGGCAATGCCTCGGTTCAACGGTCGGGACTTGCACTGGTCCCGGTGTTGATGGCTGCTGTTCGTGGCGGGCATCCTGGAGTTCACCTTCGGCTGGACGCGCGGCCCGGACTCCGTCGGCAAAGCGGCAATGGAGGCGGGACTCGCCACCGGCCTCGCGGGCCTGCTCTTCGTCGCCAATCTGCTGTCCGGCTACTTTCCCGTCGCTACCGCCTTCGCGGAACCTTTGACTGCCAGGTGGCATTTCATTTTGATTGCACCAGCTGGTCGGCGACCGGCGCCGTGCTCGAGTTTCTGGCTCTCGGGGCCATGCGATTTTCCGACGTTGAGTTGTGCGAACCAGGGAGGAGAGGCCCGCCTTGAGCGCCAACATCGACCATGAAGGCGGCGTGCCGCTTCATCCTGTCCACGCAGTGCTGCTCGCCGGCTCGCTTCCCCTGTTCCTCGGCACGCTGCTCAGCGATTGGTCCTATGGGGCGACCTACGAGGTGCAGTGGACCAATTTCGCATCCTGGCTTCTCGCCGGAGCGCTGGTGTTCAGCGGATTCGCCTTGCTCTGGTCGCTAGTCGAGCTGCTTCGCGCCGACCGGCGCGGAAGGCAAAGGCTGCTCACCTTCCTGCTGCTGCTGGCCACCTGGGTCGTCGGATTCCTCAACACGCTGGTCCATGCCAAGGACGCCTGGGCCGTGATGCCCGAAGCGCCGATCCTGTCGATAATCGTCCTGGCGCTGGCGGTCGCGGCGATCTGGTCCGGCTTCTCCGGCGGCCGCTCGGGAGAGAGAAGGTGAACCGGTTCGGGATCTTAAGCGCAATCGCGGTCGCGGGCCTGCTCGCCGCCTGTGGAAGCGACCCGGATCCGGCGCAATATGGCCCCGACCCAGAGCTTCCGGAGCAGCAGCGCGGGCTCCTGCCCAGCATGGCGGTCGCGAGCCCCGCCGGCTGGGGCGACCAGCGGCCGACCGTTCCGCAGGGCTATGCCGCCGCCGCCATCGCGACCGACCTCAAGGTGCCGCGCCAGGTCCTGGTTCTTCCCAACGGCGACATCCTGATCGCGGAAGGCAAGGGCGGCAAGGACGCGCCCGCGATGAGGCCCAAGGACTTCGTCGCCGGCTATGTGATGGAGCAGGGATCGAGCACCTCGAAGAGCGGCGATCGCCTGACGCTCCTGCGCGACTCGGACGGCGACGGGACGTACGAAGGCCGGACGGTGTTCGCCGAGAACCTCAACGCGCCTTACGGCCTCGCGCTCGCCGGCAACGCCCTCTACGTCGCCAATCAGGATTCGCTGGTGCGGTTCGATTACCGGCCGGGCCAGTCCCGCGCGAGCGGACCGCCGGCGCTGGTCACCCTCCTCCCTTCCCAGATCAATCATCACTGGACCAAGGCGCTCGCCGTCAGCCCGGACGGCCGCAGGCTCTACGTCGGCATAGGCTCCAACAGCAATGTCGGCGAACGCGGCATGGCGGTCGAGGAGAACCGCGCCATGATCTGGGAAGTGGACGCCCGGACCGGCTTCCACCGGATCTACGCCGCGGGGCTGCGCAATCCGACCGCGCTGGCCGTCCAGCCGGGGATGGGACAGCTGTGGGCGGTGGTGAACGAGCGGGACGAGCTCGGTCCGAACCTCGTGCCGGATTATCTGACCTCGGTCCGCCGGGGCGCCTTCTACGGCTGGCCCTACGCCTATTGGGGCCGGAATGTGGATCCGCGAGTCAAGCCGCACGACCCGCGGAAGGTCGCCGCGACGGTCCGCCCCGATTACAGCCTCGGCTCGCACCACGCGCCGCTCGGCCTCGCCTTTTCCGTCCCCGCCATGGGCGCCGGCTTCGCCGAGGGCGCGTTCATAGGGGAGCATGGCAGCTGGAATCGAAGCGTTCCGGTCGGCTACCGCGTGTCCTTCGTGCGGTTCCGGGGCGGACGGCCGGCGGGAGCGCCGATCGAATTCGCGACCGGCTTCCTGCAGAACGACAAGGCGCGCGGCCGGCCCGTGGGCGTCGCGGTCGATCCGCGCGGCGCTCTGATCATCGCCGACGACCTTGCCAACACGGTCTGGCGCGTGGCGCCGGTCCGAACGCAGGCCGCCGCCCCCGCCCCCGCCCCCGCCGCGCCGGTGCCGCAACGATGATGCTTCGCGAGCAACTGCGCGCGTTGTCCGTGGCAAGGCTGAGGCGCCCTGCATCAGGGTCACGGGCGGGGCGGCGACGGCGCTCAGCGCATCGCGGCCGTAGACGATGTCGGCGACGGCGAGGATCAGGATGTCGATCGACGCCGTGCCGAGCAGATTGTCGACCGCGAGCGGGGCTCCGCGCGGTCCCCCTCCCCCCGAAATCCGGGGGAAGAATTTAAGGGACGAACTCTCCTGAATTCGATTCAGCCCAAGCCAAGGCCGGCGAGGCGGACGACCAGGGCCAGAAGGACGATTCCGATCAGGCCGCTCAGCAAGATAATCCTGCGTCGGCGCGTCCGGAAGATGATCTCGCCGCCGCGTGCATCTGTCCGGAGATCCGGATCGGCCGGTCGGGCGCTCCAGGAAAGGTCCGATCATTTCAGCGCTGCGGCGCCCGTATACCGAAGATGGCGCCGCGGCGCCCGCATACCGAAGATCAGGCGCGGGGCTCCCGCCGATCCCCGTCGATCAAGCGGCCTGCCGCGGCCGGGTCTGGAGTAATGCCTCCATCCCGGCCGCGACCTGCGCCGATCAGTCGGCCGCGTTCTGCATGCTGTGCTTCAGCTGGCTCGCGCGGTCGTGGCCGCTGCGGACCGACGTGAAGGCTTCCTGGATCACGGTCCGCGCCTGGGCGGAGAGCTTGTCGTCCCGAAGCGCGGTTTCATATTTGTTCTTGATGTAATCCTCGCCGTTCTCGACCTCCTCGATGATCTGCTTGTCGCTGTCGCCGCTCAGCGCATCCCTGATGTTGAGCCAGGTGCGATGGGCCGCCGCCTTGACCGAGCCGTCGTCCTCAGGCGTGCCGCCGAGGCGGCGGACCTCGTCCTGCAGCCGCTGGACGCACTGGCGCCGCTCGCTCGCATACTCGCGGAACGTGGTCTCGAAGCGCCCGCTGCGGACGTCGTTCGCCGCTTCGTCGAAGCCGTTCGCGCTGTCGATGGTGGTCGTGATGAGGCTGTTCAGAACCGTCACGTCATGGTCGTTGCTTCCGATCACTTCGGTTTCTCCTTCTTTTCGGGGGTTCTGGGGCTCAACGCTCGAAGAGGCCGATAGTTCGGGGCCTCGACCGGGCGATGTCTCGTCCGATCGAATCGGGAAGTGGGGAGGTGCTTGGTCCGCTGCCGTGGCTCGACGCCCTGGTGACCCCAACGGGAGGGGCCGCTTGACCTAGTCGTCTTGATAAATCAGTAACTTACCGGCTTGCCGCATGTCCGCCGCTATGGAGTTTGTACTACCTTTTGTACCAACAGCCGCAAGCCTCGCGCTGTCCGTAATGCGCATGTCCGCTTGGGCCGCTTTTCCTTTTGTTCTCCTCGATCCCGCATGGGGCTGTTGCATGTTGCACTCCCGGCACCCTTGGTGGCTAGCGCGACACTCGTTTCAAAATTGAAAACGGGTGCTGAAGGAGCTGAGCATCACTATGTCGCGGCCGGGATCCTTGGTTTGAGTCCGGCCGTGCAGCTGCCGATTATTGTCGATAAGCGCGAAATCCCCGTCACGCCACCTTATGCCTCGAGTCAGCGACCGGGTCGCGGCCTTGAGATCGTCTAGGACATCGTCTTCGATCTCCGCGCCATCTTCCCAAGTGACCGCCACGCTGAAAGTGTCCGATGCATCCGGATTGGACGGTTTCTTATACGCGTCGGCGAAGATGTCCTGGCAGACCCTCATCTTGCCATCCTCACCGGTCGGCGCAATCGGCGCGGCGGTGAATTCGAACACGACGCGTTTGGCCGTTTCCTCGGTAACGGTGAAGCTGCGACGGGCGCTCAACGCCTGTATGACGTCGCCATCGACAACGGAACCGACGACCTTGTTCTTCCGGATCATGGCGTCGAAAGCCTCGGTCGGCACGTAATTTCTGTATTTCACGCGTCTGGCGCGAAGCGCGGCTTGAGTCTCCGGCTTCAGTCGGTCGAAAATGGCCACGCCGTCGGCAAGCAGGGTTTCCCCGCCGGCGCCCTCGGCGGCGGCTTTGCGGCAGTAGAACCAGAGCAGATCGGGCCGCATCGGACTGCTGCCATATTCAAAGTGCAAGCTGAGGCCCGCCCGCCCCAGCGTGACCGTCTGTAGCTCGTTGCTTTGACTGGCTGCCTTCCGATCGCTGAAGGGTGAAACGAGGAAGCCCCGGTTAAAGCGGGACGCGAAATCGTAGAAGCTGTCGGAGTCGGCGTCGAAGCCCCGGAAAACGATTGCGCCGTGACTGTCCAGAGCTTCCCAGATCGTGTCTTCCGAAAGGTCCTCAAGGGCTCGGCCGTTGCTGGCGAGCAGAAGGGGCCGATCACTAAGGGTCGTGCTCATTCTTTCTTCTCCTCCCTCATCCGCGGCTGTGGCGCCACGGGGTCAGTCCTACTCGTACCGCAGGGCATTGATGGGGTTGGTGCGCGCGACCTTGATTGCGTGCCCCGCGATGGTGCCGAGAGCGATGACGAATGCGATGAGACCGGCGAGGACGAAGGGTGTAGGGCCGAGACCCACGCGCGCGTCGAAATTGTTGAGCCAGTCGCGCATCACCCACCAGGCGACCGGCCAAGCGACCAAGTTGGCGATGATAACCGGCTTCGAAAATTGCCAAGCGAGCAGCCGCACGATGTCGCGCGTGCGGGCACCGAGCACCTTCCTGATCCCGATCTCCTTGGTGCGCCGCTCGGCGGTGAAGGCGGCGAGACCGAACAGGCCGAGACAGGCGATGACGACGGCGAGCGCGGCAAAGGCGGCAAAAATCTTTCCGCGCGCCGCCTCCACCTCGTAGAGCTCGCCGACGATTTCCTCGCTGAAGCGCGCCTCGAACGGCACGTCGGGCGCGAACCGCTTCCAGATCGCCTCCATCCGGTCGCGCACCGCGGCCGGATCGGCATCCTTGTAGCGCACGATCATCCATCGCGCGTCGCCCGGATCGAGATGGAACATGATTGGCTCGATGGGCTCCCGGATCGAGCGGAAGCGGGAATCCTCCACCACGCCGATCACGGTCAGCGCCTCGTCGTCGGAGAGAAGCCGCTTGCCGATCGCCTGGCCGGGGTCGCGGAAGCCAAGGCTGCGAGCCGCGAGCGCGTTGACCACGACATCGCGTGCCCTCGGCGCCTGGCTCGCTCCCTCGGCGGGAGCCGCCGCCGCTGTGAGCGGATTTTCCCGAAACCGGGCCCCGGCGAGCAGGTCGATCCCCATCGCGTTGAAATAGCCCGAGTCGACGGCGTAGGTGCCGACGGGCACCGGATCCGCTTCGGCGGTCATCTTCACGGTGGCGGTCGACGTCTGGTCGGTGTTCACGCCGATCTCGGTGCGGCCCACCGCGGTCACGCCGGGAACCTGCCCGATCTCGCGCATCATCGCCTCCAGGGACGGCCGGACGGCGTCGCTGCCGATATTCTCGACCTGGAGGATACCGTCGCGCTCGTAGCCCGGGTCGGCGCTGCGCGCATAGACGGTTTGCTGGTAGACGACGGCCGTGCAGACGATCAGGCCGATGGAGATTGCGAACTGGCTGACGACAAGCAGGGCCCTGACCCGGACCGAACCGGACGTGTCGCTCGACGACTTGTTCGCCTTGAGCACGCTGGCGGGCTGGAAGCGCGACAGGAAGAAGGCCGGATAAAGCCCCCCGATCAGCCCGACCGCGATCACGGTCCCGAGCAGCGGCAGCAGAATTCCGTCCGGCCCGAAATACTCGACGTGGAAGGCGGCGCCGAGGAACCGGGCGAGCGGCGGGACGACCAGCTCGAACAGCGCCAGAGCGAGGACCATGGCGATTCCCGCCATCAGCAGGAATTCGGTCAGGAACTGCGCGATCAGCTGCCGGCGGTTCGCGCCCAATACCTTGCGCAGCGCCACTTCGCGCGCGCGCTGGCTCGCTCTCGCGGTCGCGAGGTTGACGAAATTGACGCAGGCCATGGCCAGGATGAGCAGAGCGACGATTCCGAAAACGGCGATCGTCCGCGAATCGCCGTTCGGCTTGAAGCCCCATTTCGCGTCTCCAAGATGGATGTCGCGGATGTTGACCAGTTCGAACTCTCCCTGGCCGCGCATCTCTTCGGGAAGGCGGCGCTGCTCCCACGCGCGCATCTGCCCGTTGACGCTGTCCACGTCGGCGCCCGGCTTCAGCGAAGCATAGATATGGCCGTTGAATTCGCCCCAGGATTCGAGAAAGGCCGGATAGTCGGCGAAATAGGTCTGCGGATCGATGCGCGTGACCATGCCGAGCGCGAGATGCGAGTTTTCCGGTGGATCGCTGACGACTCCGGTGATCCGGTGGTCTTCCGGCTTGCCGTCCTTCAGGATGGTCATGGTCTCGCCGACGACGTTCGCGCGGCCGAACCGCGTCAGCGCCTCCCTTTCGGTCAGAACGACCGACCCGACCTCGTTCAGGGCCGTCTCGCGATTGCCGTGGACGAAGGGGAAGCGGACGATCTCGAAGAAATTGCCGCTGACCTGGATGGAACGCTCGGGCGTGTAGGGAGCGCCACCCTTCATCACCAGCGGAGCATTCTGTCCGACGTACATGATCTGGTCGATCTGCGGAAAGTCGGTCTTCAGATACTGCACGGCGACATAAGGCGCGTTCTGGGACCAGAAGGCGTCACCCGTCTGCGCCCCCGTGACATGAAGCTGGAGCTGAAAGGCGCGGTCCGCGCCAGGGGTGTCGCGGTCGAACGTCGTCTCGTGGCGAACGTACATCAGTATCGCCAGGCACGCCACCAGGCCGATCGCGAGCCCCGCTATCGTGATGAAGGCGTAGGTCCTGTTCTTCGCCAGCGACCGGAGGCCCACCGTCAGATAATTACGCCACATAGGCCGTTCTCTCTCCCGTCTGTTTCCCGCTCCACGCCGCGGACGATACCATATTCAAAATGCGACATACGGAGCACCTTGCTCCACCTCCGCGCTCAAGCCGCCAATTCTTCCCTCACCGCCAAGCATTGCTCCAGATAAGCCAGATAGAGCCGGCGGATGGAGACCAGTTCCGGCGCCTCCGCGCTTGCGAGCGTCGTTCGAAGGATGTGCGCCATGACGACTCGGCCGACCGTCGCGGGCGGCAGTGCCTCGATCTCCTCGCCGCTCATCTGCCCCCGGATCTTGTCGACGACCAGTCCGGGATTCCGCTTGATCCGGTCGCCCAGCGCGGCGGCCCACTGGGTGGCGGTGGCGTAGGCTTCGAGGTTGCTCCGGTCGACGAAGTCGAAGCTGACCGAAATCGAGTTTTCCAGGGTCCTGACGTGATGCGCCCAGTTGGTGCCCACGAACAGCACCTGACCGACATCCAGGTCGGCGACCCATTTGACGGCCCGGTCCCAGGTCGGGAAATCCCGTTCGTCCGGCTGCTCCGGGTCCAGGAATCCGACTTCGGGATTGCGCACATGGCAAAGATCGGCGGGCGAATAGAGTGTCGCGCGCTTTCTGCCGGCGAGTTGCGCGATGATCGCGATCGTGCCGTTATTGTCGGTGTGCAGAGGCGTCAGCGCGCCCGGCAGGCTCACCAGCAGCCAGAAATGATTGAACAGCGAGTAATAATAAGGGAGCGCGTGGTTCCACGCGCGCAGCGGCTCAGGTAGCAGTGGGCTCACTTCGGAGAAGACGGGATCGTTCGCCTGATGAACGATCCTCAAGGTGCCGCAATAGAGGGGAAGGCCGAGCGCGGAAAACTGCTCGTAATCTCCTTCGAGCCAGCAATCCTTGTAGATTTCCTGCACGTGGTCGGGGTGCTTGATGTAGCGCAGATATTGCTCGAAGCTCGTTTCGACGCTGACCAGGCTCTGGTTCTTGTTGGTGACGAAATTAGGGGCTTTGGCGAAGGCCTGCAATTGCCCGAACCGCTCTCTCAGATAGTCCAGGTCCTGCCATTGCCGGTAGCCGGGCCATTTATCGATATAGCCTTGGACCACCCATGGGTTCTCATGCAGCAGGTTCGAGTTTCGCTCGGCGAGCCGCCGGAACTCCTCGGCGGACACTACAGGGATTTGCCTCGTTTCCATCTCCGCAGCCTCGGTTCGCAGTTAATCGTAAATAGCCATGGCGGGCTGCTCCGTACCGACATCGACGGCGCCACGGGGGCGCATCAACTCGGGAACGATTTCCGCCAGAATCGCCGCCGCGGCGGCGCTGGTCATATCCTGATGATCGAGCAGGGGATTGACCTCCATCAGATCGAGACCTGCGACGTGCCGCTTGCGTGCGATGGCGCGCGCCAGTTCGCTCAACCGCGCCACGCTCAGTCCGCCGGGTACCGGGTGCCCCGTGCCCGGGGCCCAGCGCGGGTCCACCGCGTCGATGTCGATGGACATATAGAGGGGCTCGTCCGGGGGCAGGTGCTCGAGGATGGCTTCGGCGCATGATCTCTGCGCCGCTCCGGCAGTCACCACCTTCACCCGTTCGAAACGGCCGGCCTCGTCGAAATAGGTGATCCCGCGATGTCCGATCTGCACGATCCGGCCGACATGGTCGAGGCCGGCAATCCGCCTCAGCACCTGCTTGTGATTATGCCAACTGACGTCCTGCCAGGCGCAGAAGTCGGTATGCGCATCGAACCATACGACGTTGAGCGGACGGTGCTCCCGCAATGCCGCCACCCCGGCGAAGGAGATGGCATGATCGCCGCCGAGAATGATCGGCACCGAATTCCGCCGGACGATGGCCTCCACGGTCTCCTGGACCTGCTCCAGCACATCCTCCCAGTCGCACCCATGGACGCAGCCGATGTCGCCGTGATCGATCCCGATCGCGTCCGGTCGCAAGCCCAGGCTGGCCCGGCGGATCGCGGCGGGGGCCATGCGGGCCCCGGAGGCGATGCTGTTGCCGGAATCGCTCGGCACCCCGACGATCTCAAGGGAATCCCCCAGATCCCGCCCCGTGGCGCCTGGCCATCCGAACAACGATACCATGGTCATGGCCGGCCCCCTCCCTCGGTCCGATCTTTCGCTGCACTGAGGCCCGTCAGGAGCAGATGGACCGCAGTCATCGCAGTCGCGCCCCAGCCCGGCTTAAGCGGGTTGGCTCCGACCAGATCCATGCCCGCTATGACGTAGCGCTCGCCGATCCCGCGCAGGAGGGAATGCAGCTCGGCGTAGGCGAAATTTTCGCATTCGGGTTCGTCGACGGCCGAAGCTCCGGGCGCCGGAAGCGCATTCAGATCGAGGCCGACATAGACTCGCTGCCCTTCGCCGAGATATCGATCGAGCGCCGCCATCCCTTCGCGCCTAAACCGGGGCGTCGAAACCATCCCGAGTCCGGGCAAGGCGCCTTCGGCCCGATCGCAGCCGCCAACATGAACGAAGCGGTCCACCCCCGGGAGGGCCATGACCCGCTCCGGAAGGGTCGACGGCGATACGAAGGTGGGTCGAGCGGCGGCGACCTGCATGGTCGCGCTGCCGATCCGGATCACCGCCAGCGGCAGTCGTTCCTGCAGAAGCTTGATGGCCGGAAAACTGATCGCGGCGTCGCCGCCCAGCAGCACAGGCAAGCTTCCGCCGCCCGTCACCCTGCCCAATGTTTCGGCGATGCGATCGAACAGCAGCGCTTGCCGTTCGCCGGGATCGACGAAGACGTCGCCGCAGTCGCCGATCGTCACGCCCCGAAGGATCGGGCGGGCGAGATCGGCGTCGAACCACCCTTCCGGCTGCCCCGTGCGCCTGTCGATCCCGTACAATGTCTGCAGGCTGGTTTCCCGGAGCGCCGACGGCCCCCTGCGCGCGCCGGCCGCGGCGGGGTCGCTGAGGTCATAGGGCACGCCGACCACCACCACGTCGGTGGCGGAGGGCGCCAGCTTATGTGCGGGACAATCGAACAGCCGCACCGGCGGGTCGGTCACCAGCCTGTGCGGAGACAGCCGGTCCAAATCGCCTTCGGCGACCAGGAAACCTTTCCCGCGGAGCTTTTGAACCGCGGAAGCCACGCGCGCGTCGCTTCCCGCGACCGAAGCCATGCTGGCCGGCGCCTCGAATTTTAGAAGCAGTTCGTACAGGGCTCTTGGAACGCGGATACGGGTCCCGGTGGAACGCAGGTAGATGGTCGCGGCCTGCGAGTCGCTCTGCTCGACATGCATCGATGGAGATAGAAGCAGCTTCTCCTCGAAGCTGTCCGAGGGACTGTCCTCTCCACGGGGGTTGTCGGTCGAAGGCGAGAGGTCCTCCACCGGCTCAGGCGCCTTCTTCCAGGACCCGAAGCATTTCCGATTTCACCCGCCGAGAGCGCTCGGCCAAAGGTGTCGCGAGGGCATCGCGAAGAACGCAGACCATCACCTCGCGCCCGAGGTCGACGTCGTCGGCGGCATGGTCGAGGGCTTCGTGAAGGCGTGGGTGCGGCATCCGCCTACGGAACAGATCGGCGTTCTTGCGCGCGATCCGCCCCAATTCATCGCGCCAGTCATCAGATCGGGTGTAGCTAGCGAGATTGAGCCTGTTGACGATGTCGAAGCTGACGGTGATGGAATTGGACAAGGTCACAACATGGTGCGCCCAGTTCGGACCCCAGATCAGCAACTCGCCTGGATTGAGCGATGCCGTCCACGGCCGAGCCTCGCGCCACGTGGGGAATTCGTCGTCGTTCGGACACAGCGGGTCCATGTAGCCCAGCTCACGGTTCCAAAAGTGACGTTTGTCCTCGGGACTGTAGAGGATCGCCTCCTTGTGGCCCTCCAGCTGAGCGAGATAGGCGATGACCGCATTGTTGTCCTGATGCAGCGGCGTCAGCGCGCCGGCCAGGCTGACGTAGAGCCAGACGTGATTGCCGGACTGGTAATAATAGGGAATTTCATCGTTCAACACCTCCATTGGAGCCGGCACCAGCGGATCGATGTCGGAAAGCACCGGCTCGCGGGAGTGACGGACCAGCCGCAGGTTTCCGCAGTAGAGAGGCAGATCGAGTTCGCGCAGGACGGCGGCATCGCCTTTCGACCACTTGCCGTCGAACAGCTCCTCAAGCCTGTCGGGATTCTGCACGTACCTGAGATAGGTGCCGAAATCCGTTCTCACCTGGCACATCTTCGAGTGCTTGTGGGTGATGAACTGCGGCGCGCCCGCGGTTACCGGAATAGAGCCGAACGTCTCGGTCAGGCTTTCCAGGCTGGTCCAGCGCCGGCTCGCCGCCCATTGCGCGGTGAAGCCGCGGACCACGCAGGGATGGTCAGTCAGCACGTCCGGGGAGGCGGCGATCAGCCGCTGGAACTCATCGAGCTCATAGACCGGTATGTCTCTGGAATGCACGGCGGCTGCCTTGAGCCGGTTTGAGGTGGACATGCTCAATTTCCTCCGTACCCAGCGAGTGGCGCCGCCGGAGCCTCCGCAACCGTATCAGGCCGCACTGCTCGACGGACGGCGCCGGCCTTGTTCGATTCCGCCGCCGCCCGCTGATGGTCCCAATTCTCCGCAATCCCCTGGATGAGGTCGGCCGCGACATGGCTGGTCGCCGACTCCGGATCGAGGGCCGGGTTCACTTCGACCAGATCGATGCCAACGATTTCACGACGGCGAACCAATGTCTGCAACAGGCTCTTCACCTGATTGGGCAGCAGGCCGTCCGGCACCGGCGCGCTGGTTCCGGGCGCCCAGAAGGGATCGACCACATCTATGTCGATCGAGATGTAGCAAGGCAGTTCCTTTGGAACGCGCTCTAGCAGCGCCTCCTCGTCGAGCTCGCGCGCACAGGCCGTGGTCACCACGGTGGATTGCGGGCCGAGCGAACGTTCGTCGCCGACAGTGATGCCGCGATACCCGATCTGAACGATGCGGCGCACGCCCTCCAGTTCCGATATCCGGCGCAGGACCTGCTTGTGATTGTGAAAATTCTGTCCGGACCAAGGGCTGAAATCGGTGTGCGCGTCGAACCAGACCAGGCACAGATCCCGCGACCGCTGCAGCATAGATACCGGCGCGTAGGTGATCGAATGATCGCCGCCGAGGATCAGCGGACACAGGCCGCGTTGGCTTATTCCTCGAGTTACGTCGGCGATTCGATCCATGAACAACGCCGGGTCGGGCGAATCCGACCGATCGATGTCCCCGATGTCCAGTCCGTCGAGCCGCGGCGCGGTCAGGTCGAGGCTGGCGCGGCGGATCGCGGTCGGGCCGAGCGAGGCGCCGCGCGATATCACGTTGCCCTGATCGGTCGGAGCTCCCACCGCGCACAATGCCCCGGGTTCCGGCCGCGGGTGTCGCCGGCCGGGCCATCCGAAAAGCGAGATCCGAGCTTCGCAATCTTCCATCAAAGCCTCAGATCCGGTCATGCGACGCGCTCATTGCCGCCAGAGCCAGGTGACACCCGATAATGGCGGTCAGCTCCGGCCATCGGGACCGCATGTCGAGCCCGACCAGATCGATGCCGATGATCCGGTGGAATTTGCCGATAGCCGCGATCAGCGCCTTCAACTCCTGCAACGTCAGCCCGGGCGTAAGGCCAGCTGTCCCGGCTTTCATATAGCCCTGAGTGGCGATGCTCAGATCGATCGACAGGTAGATCGAAAGTCCGCCCCCCCACGCGCGGACGATTTCTTGCGGGCCACGTTCCCGCACCGTCTCGGCACTGAAGGTCAGAAGCTCGTCGCAGCCGGGGCCGCGCGGGTCGTCATGATATGCTCCAAGACTTACGACCCGCTCGACCTCGTCCATTTGCAAGACTTGACGGCCGGCCCCTTCCGCAGCCGAGCGTTCCGGCTCCGGGGTGATCTGCACCAATGTGAGCTTGCGGTCGCACTGCAGCCCGCCGACGGCCGCGCGGGTCACCGAGCGGTCGCCGCCGAGGATCACCGGCACACATCGGTCGGCGCCGCATTCCGCGAGCGCTCCGCGGACCCGTTCGAAGAAGCGGGCCCGGGTCTCGCCATATTCGACAGGGACGTCGCCGGCATCGGCGAGCTTCGCGCCTCGCAGCATCCAGACCCCACGGTTAACATCAAACCAACCACGTGGGCGACCGTCGCCGAACTCCGGTTGATAGGAATATTCGAGAGATTTCTGGCGGATTAACGCAGGCGCAAGACGGCTGTCAATATCGCCAGCAAGATCGTAAGGGACTCCAAGTATAATGAAATTCAATTTCTTTGGATTTACATAGGCCGGCGCTCCGCAGAATTTGTAGCCTACGGCGGTGCGCAGCCTGGCTCCATCCGCGCGCACAGGTGAATCGGAGTCGACCAGCATCTGTTTGTCGATCAGCATTCGGACCTGCGGCAGAAGCCGGGCCGCCGCGTGATCCGGCACTACCTGATCGATCCGACGCGGGGTGCTGAACGACTTCAAGAATCGATAGGCGGAAAGCGACAGCTTCATCCGGGCGGCCGAAGCCGTATTGACGACGACCACGTGCGTATCGTCCTGACTTTCCAGCGCCAGATCCTCGGAGACCACGAGGCGAAGGGCCCTCAGAGGATGTCCGCCCACAGGCTCGCCCTCCTCCGTCCGGGTTTGACCGCTGTCGGCCAGGCCCACCGATCCGTCCGCCGTATCGCGCGATCCGCTGGGGGCGGACATCCCAGATTCTCTATCGTCAAGGGCCATGAGGGTCCGCATGCCCGATCAGGCGACGGTCTGTTGCAAGGCAGCGCTTCGCTGCGCGGCAGCCCTGGAAACGCCGATCCTCGTGACCATCCTCATCGCGCTCCTGCCCAGGCTCAGCAGCATGAGCGTGGCGCCCAGCAACATCAAAGTGCGCCAGAATATCTCGAAGAAGCCGCCGAGCAGTTCCAACGCCGTCATTCCCGCCAGCGCATTGCGCCAAAACTCCTGCAGCAGCGCGGGATACGCGCCTGCCACGTTCAGGATCACGAACTTGAAAATTACAGTCAGCAGGTAAGCCAGGAACACCGCCCCGGTCACTGTATAGATTCCCAATGTCCATTTGGCCCGGTTGCTCAAGCTGCTCCGAACGGTGGGAGCGCGGCCCCCGAATAGCTTCGAGATTAACTCCTCCACCCACGCGGTTTGCTGCTGACGCAGATTGACGATCCCGAACAGGTCGCTCATCAGCCAATAACCGTCCATCCGCAAAAAGGGATTGAGCGTCATGACTATGTTGACGTCGATCATCACGACCGCGAACAGGAATACCAGATTACCGGTTTTCAAATAGAGGACGATCATCAATAATTGGAATAGCCACTCGAAGTACACGCCTCCGATGTCTATCAGCGCTCGCTGTCGCCTCGGCAGCCGCCATGCCTCGGAGACGTTGGTCCACAGCACCGTATAGATGATGTACAGACCCCATCCGATCGTCATCCGCCTGCAGCCATAGTGGGCGGCGGCGCTGGCGTGGCCAAACTCATGGCATAAAGTGCCCAGAGTGGAGAGCAGCATTAGAAATAGAATACCCCCCGCATTGAGTTGGTTGAAGTCTACATGGTGCTGCTGGATGACCTCGGCATAGAAAAAGACATGCGAAGCAACGAACAACAGGGCCCCCAGAACCAGCGCGGGCCATTTGAACATGAAGCTCAGGCATCGGGCCACGGGCTCGACCACGCAGGGCGGAAAAATCGGCAGCTTGATGTATAGGAAAGCACGCTTGGGCTGGCTGCTCACCGCCACGCGCGCCGGATCCTGGTGAGCATGGACGAGGACGCCTTTGGGGAGCAGCGATCGCTGGACCAGGCGCCGCAACCACTCACGCTCGAAGCTGTTCGGGTGACGGTCGAGAAAGGCGTCGATCGCCTCCTCCTCCGTGCGCTCGCCGTCGAACTGCCTCACCAGTTCCATGTACAAGGCAGGCATCGCGAAGCGGACCGGCTCATTCGCGCTCGGTATCACGCACAGCGTCAGCGGTGTGCAGGAGTCCGAATCGAAGTCGGACACCTCCAGAAGAGGATTGGCGAATGGACGCGGGTCTTCGGTCATGTACGCCGTTTCCGCACGCTGCGATGGTCGCGATTGCGACAATGGCGGGACCGGAACATTGCCCGATCCCGCCGGTTGTAGTCCTGGTAGATCAGGACTGCGATTAGCCGAGCGTGCCGACCGGCTCTGCCGGCTTGTCGCAGCGACCGTTGCAGCGGTCGGCGAGCTCCAGACGATCCTCGAGTTCGATGATCTCGAACTCGTCGATCAGCAACGACTCGGTGTTTTCGATTTTCTCGCTCATGTTAAGCTCCTCTCTTTGTTGACAGTCAGGAACGGATCGAAATCAGTTCCATTCCACGGATCGGTGCACGTTCTTGCTTACATCGCTCGTTCCCTGCACCACGGGACGAACAATCTTTCTAACTGCTTGTGCGCTTACGGATCGGAGTCCGTCACGGCCGCTGCAATCCGTTACCTGAATCGCATCCCGGGCCGCGAGCTGGCACATGAAGGTCCATATCCGCGACCGCTCGGGACCGGAGTGGCGGTCGAGCCAGTCGAGACCGACTCCGCCCTGCGCGGACAGCTGCTGCGCCAGCCCCGCCATTTCCACGGGCAGCTTGTAGCATCTCCCGCTGACCGCATCGGACCAGATCGTGCTGCCGTCTCCCTTCAACGGGACGATTCGACGGCGATTGATCGCCAGGCGACCGCCCGCTCCCAGACTACGGCCCAATAGCCGCTCGACTTCTTCGATATCGCGCTGGGGTCGGCTGACCGGCATCCTCCACTGGTGGAAGTGATCGCCGCCGGACCACTCGTGCGCCTGCTCCTGCAGCGCGGCGCCGAAAAACGAATAAGCGCTTTGGGCCGCCGCCTCCGCGAACCGCTCGCCCTCGTCGCCCCGGAGCGCTCGACCGGGATCGATGACTGGAGCCGCACGGCACAGCCGCCGAACGCCGCTGGTTTGGGCGATCAATACGAGGATCGGCGACCCGAAGCGCGCGGCCATGGCCAGCAGGCCAGTCTTCACTCGCGCCGTCGACTCCAATATTCGGACGATCGTTCGCCGCTGGTCGCCCCTTGGCCCATCCACTCCGGTGTTGCCGTCGATGGTGGACATGACGCACCCACCTGCGCCCAGCGTCTTGGCCAAAGCGAGCGCGCCGACGTGAATTTCAGCCTTCACGACCCTGAGGCTTCTCCACAACGCCGCATCGGGGTTCGCCATCCGTGCGGTGTGGTAGTTGTTGAACGAGTCGCTCGCCAGCGGCAGACAGATCGGAATGCCGGCATGAGCAAAGTCCGACGGGAGATAACGCATGGGTCCCAAATGAAAGGACGCTATGACCAACCCGCGTCCGCGAGCGAGAATATCCTTGATCAAACCTAGCGGAATGTCCTCGAGTTGCGGAACATCCGCAGTTGCAGTCAAACCTGGAAGATAATGGTGGTGGTACTCCCAGCCGCCGATGATCTTGCTGATCGTCGCTGCTCTCGCCGTGGCTGCGATTTTTTCCTGGGACCAGGTTTCGCCGAACAGCGACAACAGGTTCATGTGATAGGCGCGCAGCCCGAACGCCGTCAGCTCGGAATCGCTCAGCGCATGTACGGCCTCCAGGACTTCATGCCTGCTACCGGATCCCCCGAGCATTTGCTCCAGCCGCGTGCGGCCCGGGAAACCGTCGTCACCGCCGACATTCTTCGAAGCGAAGTCCGGTATTGCGTTCACAACCCTGTCCCTCCCCTTCTCGAATGCGGTTACTGGAGTTCCGAGCCCGCGGTTGCGGCCGCCGCATCCGCCTCTGCCGACTGCTTGGCCTGGAAATAGTCGACCATTTCCTGCTTGGCCGTCCGGCGAATGCCGGGGCACGGCGCCTTTTCGGTATCCATCCGGATCTTCGGGCAATGGACACCCTGGCAGGCCGGCAGCATGTGACAGCTCTGACAGCCGGTATCGCGCTCGAAGGCCGGCTCGGTCCACAGCGCCATCTTGTCGAGGTCCAGATCGAGCGTCCCGTCGGGCAGCAGTTTGCCGACGAGATTGCGATCCTTGTTGTCGAGATCGATCGTGCACTTCATCAGATCGCCGTGGGCGCCGATGATGAAATTGTAGGGACGCACGGCATAGCAGACCTGGGCGCCAAGGCCGCCGTCGCCCGGCCGCCAGCCGCTGGTGACCCGCAGCCCCAGAGTTCGGGCCGCGGCCTTCAGGTTCATCTGGACGGCTTGAGCTTCGCCCCTGCCGCAGACGTCGAGATTGGCGTCGTTGTCTCCGCCCCAGCGGCCGACCGCATGGAAAGAGATTGTGAAACGATCGTCGTCCCGAAACCTTTCCTGCAGAAGCTCGAGGAATTTCTCCAGGCCCGGGACATTGGATTGAGCGAAGTTCACTCGGATGACGACTGAAAATTCGTCGGCTCGCTCGCTCATCTTCGCCAGATTGTTGTAAATCGTCTGGAAGGTGCTTCCGCCGTCGCGCCTCGGCCGGTGCCGGTCATGGTCCTCCGGCAACCCGTCGAGAGTGATCTGGAAATCGGTGATGCGCCAGGACAGCAGGCGATCTACTACATCTTCGGTCAGCAGATACGCATTCGTGGTCATGTGGCTGAAATAATTGATGCCTTCACGCTCGGTGATCTCAGCAAGGAATGGCGCCAGCTCCTCGATCGCTTCCATTCCATAGAGCGGCTCGCCGCCGAACCAGCTCACCGTCATTTCGCGCAACGACTTCGCGCGGCTTTCGACCAGTTTCTTGATCCCCTGGCGTACTTCCGGGCGCATGGTGCCGCGCCTGAAACTCTCGTAGCAATAGGTGCAGCGAAAGTTGCAATCTTCAGAGGGCAAAAGGATCAGCTCGAGACGATCGTTCCGATGATTCTCCTTTCCAAACGCATATTGCACTCGCCGCAGTTCGTCGGCTTCCATCGGAACGAGATAGCCGCGCTGCTCGAGATAACCGTTGATGCCGTCTTCGGAACCGGAAAAGCCGTTTTGATTGATCAGCCCCAGAACCGCCTCGCGCTTCTCTGGTTTGAACCCGTTCATGGAGCCGGTGTACGTGTTCCACAGCAATAGCCAGCCATCGGTCGTAGTTGCCTGGACGTTGAAGCGGGATGGCTTGAATTGCCGTTGCGCGAGCGTCGATTGCGCGCCATTCGATTCGGCGTCATCAGTTGCCGCGAGCGTAATGACGTCGAGCGGCGAGCGCCTCAGGAAATTATCACGCACATCCATGTTATCCCGCCCCCACTCGAATCGTTTGTTACGGTATCGCAATTGGTTTCAGGCGCATCGAAAGTTTGTTACTGCTGCTCCTGGACCTTTACTGCCGTCTCTAGGCAATTAGCACCACTTTCAGGTGCCGAGCGTAGCGCGTTCCTTGCTCGACGCGAGTCCCTAATTGCGTCTAATGATCCGATACGGACCTTTCGACTTAGGTGCTGATGTACCCCGCAAGCTGAACAGTTACGGCCTCACACGAAATGACCCGAGCATTGTTGCGAATACGACGCCCCGTAATGATACGATGCGCGACGAGGGCTTTGGTGCCGACACCGGTCGCACCAGTTGCGCAACGGGGAGTGCGAGCACGGTT
>JASLBD010000230.1 GCA_030146745.1 Allosphingosinicella sp.
GGCGGTCGCGGCACCACCAGGCTTTCCACCTTCATTCACGAATTCAAAGAGCGGCGAAGAACATACCACGAACTTCTTTTTACGGCAATCGGGCAAGGCGGGTCATTCGGCGCGGCGCCCACTCGGGCAGGGCGCTGCCCCCGCGCAATGACGGATCTCCCACTTCGGCCCTTTAGTGCAATCACTGGGCGGAAAGGCCTTCCTTCCCGGGCCAGCGCGGCTATGGGGATCGCCATGCGCAAATTAGGGATGATCGGCGGGACGAGCTGGTTCTCGACCGCCATGTATTACGAGCAGATCAACAAGGCGGTGGCGAAGGCCAAGGGCGGCCTCAGCTCGGCGCCGCTGGTCATCGAGAGCCTCGACCTCGCACCGGTGGCAGCGCTCGAGCTTGCCGGCGAATGGGGTGAGGTGGGCGAGATCGTGGCGGCCGCCGCGGCGAGGCTCGAGGCGGCCGGGGCCGAGGGCCTGATCCTGTGCAGCAACACCACCCACAAGGTCGCGCCCGCGGTCGAGGCCGCGGTCAAGATACCCCTGGTCCACATCGCGGACGTCACCGCGGACCGCCTCGCCGCCGACGGAGTCCAGAAGGCCGGGCTGATCGGCACCCGGTTCACCATGGGCGAAGGTTTCTTCCGCGAGCGCATCGAGGCGAGGGGCATCGCACTGGCTTTGCCCGATTCCGAGACGGCCGCGCATATCGATCGGATCATCTTCGAGGAGCTTGCCCGGGGGCAGGTGAGCCGAAGCTCCCAGCGCCTGCTCAAGACCTGTGTCACCGAAATGGGCAAGGCTCGGCAGCAGGCGGTGATCCTGGGCTGCACCGAATTGGTGCTTCTGGTCGATCCCGGCGCCAACGTCATCCCGGTCTACGACACGACCGCACTCCACGCCGCCGCAGCCGCTCGCTGGATATTGGAGGAAGTTTAGTCCGAAATGGATAAAGTTCTCCGACAGAATTAGGGCTTATCCGAGGACTTATCCGGATTCCCGCCGCCATCGGGCCGGCCGCTCGTTACGGCGATCGCCGAGCGCGGCACGCCGCGGCTTGATATCGAGCTTTCGGATGAAATTCGCAAAATGGCGTCGAGACTTCTCCGAAATGGAGCAATGTGCGCCTGCAATTCCTCCGGAACGGCGGCAATCTGCGCACCGTGGCGGGCAGATCGGGGCAATGGCGACGGCAATGAGTCCGGAGGTCGACAAGGCCCAGGCGACGATACGCCTGCAGCAGCTCAGCGAGGAAGTCGGGCGAATCGCGAACGTTCTGGCGGCCCTGTCGGAGCACGAAGCCGCGGCCGCGGCGATGGCGGCCGTCGGCGCCGTTCCGAACGGCGAGGCAGAGGCCCTCGACGCCGGCTTCATCCGCTCGATCATCCGCGTGCGGCGGCTTCGCGACCACTTCTTCAAGGCCGACCTGTTTGCCGATCCCGCCTGGGACATGCTGCTCGACCTGATGGCCGCCCGGGTGGAGCGGCAGCGGGTGGCCGTGTCGAGCCTGTGCATCGCCGCCGCGGTGCCGCCGACGACCGCGCTGCGATGGATCAAGGGCCTGTGCGACCAGGGCCTGTTCGTCCGGGTCGCGGACCCGGAGGACGGCCGCCGGGTCTTCATCGAGCTTTCCAGCGAGACTGCGGCGCGGATGGAGGCCTTCCTGAAATCGGCGCAGCGCATCGGCACGCTGATCGCCTGAGCGTCGAGGGCAAGGCTTGTGCGGCCGCGGCGCCGGTGGCAGAGGCCGCGGCGCGGGCGCTTAGCTCAGTTGGTAGAGCGCTTCCTTTACACGGAAGATGTCGGCGGTTCGAGCCCGTCAGCGCCCACCAGCCTTCGCTCCCATGGAGATTCGGCCGCCAAGCCGGTATTACATCCTCAGAAAGCCGAGCAGCCAGAGCACCAGGAGCGTGCCGAGCGCGGTGACGAGGAGGGATCCGGCGCAGCCGAGGCGGTTGGAGAAGAAGAGGAACACTAAGCGTCACCCTGAACTTGTCTCAGGGTCCAACTCTTCGCACGCGCGGCGGTTCAGACCTGGATGCTGAAGCAAGTTCAGCATGACGCATGGAGCGGCTCTACAGGCTTCGGACCAGCTTCGCAGCCATTCCGATCCACGGCGGATCGGCGATGACGAGCTGGCGGCGGCCGCCGCCGAGGGGAAGGAGCTGGAGCTTGCCTTCCTCGCGCCCGATCAGCCGGCCGAACAGAAAGCGCCCGGCCGGCCGGGGAACGAGCACGTCGCGGTTGAGGGCCTGGCCGAACGCCTCGGGCTCGAGGCGCAGGCACCAGATTTCGTCGCCGCTGCGATAGTCGCCGACGCTCGACTGAACCGCCACCGCCACCATGCCGGGCTCCGGCCGAGGCGGCAGGACCACGGTCGAGCGGCGCGGGGCATGGGCCCCGTCGTCGCCGAGCAAGGCCGCGAGCGGCACGTCTTCGTCGCGCTCGGTAAACTCGACCAGATCCGTCGCCTCGACTCCGAGAGCGCCCGCGATGCGGTTCAGCCAGGCGAGCGAGACGGTTCGAGTTCCGGTCTCGAGTCGACCGATCGTCTGAGGCGTGGTGGGCGGATTACAGCGGTCGGCGACGTCCTGAAGCGTCAGCTTCTTGGCGCGGCGAACGTCGCGGATACGAGTAATCATACATATTTCCCCACGACGCATGCGAGTTCGTGATTTCACTTTCCTACATACTTGTCCCCATGGCAAGTGTTCCCGATATGTACCGTATTGGGAGATCGGATATGAAGACCGGGCAGGCAAAACGAAACCGGTTGCTGGCCGAACGGCCGGCACCGCAGGACGGGGCGGAGCGGGGCAAGTCGGGGCGCAGGCCGGCGGTGCGGTCGGTGACGGTCAACCTGGCCGAATCGCCACTCGGCTGGCTTCGCTCGCGCGGCCATGTCGGCGAACGCCAGTTCGCCGCCGGGGAGCAATTGCGGAGCGACTGGGAGCGTTCGGGACTGCCGCCGCGGGTGACGATGTGCTGGGATTCGCCGCCGCCCGACCGGACCCCGCGCGGTCCGGCCGGGCCTGCGTCGGCGACCCACGCCCAGCTCGCCGCCCGCCGCCGCTTCGACTCGGCGGTGAAGGCGCTCGGTCCGGGCCTGCGCGACATCGCCTGGCGGGTCCTGTGCGCGGGCGAGGGCATGCGGGAGGCGGAAAGCGCGCTCGGCTGGCCGGCCCGGGCGGGCAAGCTGGTGCTGACCATGGCGCTGGACCGGCTCGCGGACCATTACCGGTTGAAGTGAGGGCTGGCCGCCGAACCTCGTGGTGGCCGGCACAAGCCGGGCGGATCGGCGTTGGGGGGCGATGGCGGTTTACTTCACCAGCGACAGTCATTTCGGCGACCATCGCACGCTCAACATCTGGAAGCGTCCGTTCGAAAGCGTCGCCCAGATGGACTCACTTCTGCTGGAGCGGTGGAACGCGGCCGTCGGGCCCGAAGACGAGGTCTGGCACCTAGGCGATTTCGCCCGCAAGCCGGACGACGCCGAGGGGCTTCTGGAGCGGCTTCATGGCGTCAAACATCTGGTGCGCGGCAACAACGATCCGCCCGGGACCGTGGCGGCTTCGGGGTGGGCAATCGTGCAGGATTATGCCGAGATCGAGGATGACGGGTGGCCCCTGGTGCTGTGCCATTATCCTTTCCGGACCTGGAACGGCCAGCACAAGGGCTCGATCGACCTGCACGGGCACAGCCATGGGAGGCTCAAGCCCCTGCCGAGGCAGGTGGATGTCGGCGTGGACGTGTGGGATTGGCGGCCGGTGAGGTTGGACGAGCTGCTCGGCTGATTCCGCCTCCCCCTGCGCAGCCTGGAGAGGCGGCTACGGCCGGCTGAGCCTCGTCATCAGGATCGCCGCGCGCTTGGCCTGGCGGGGGATGCTGGCGAGGTCGATCGTCTCTCCGGGGGCGTGGGAGCCTTCGCCGGCGGTTCCGAGACCCACCAGGCCCGGCACGAGATGGGCGACGAAGCCGATGTCGCCGGCGCCGCGCTTCAGGGGATCGAACTCGCCCATGTGTTCGAGGCCGAGGTCGCGGTTGACCGCGTTCAGGCGGCCGAGCAGCTCCCGGCTGGCCGGGGTCGGAGCCATGGGCGGGTAGCCGCCCTCGTCGAAGGCGAGCTCGGCGTCGCTGCCGGCAAGGTGGCGGCCGACGATCTCCCGCATCTTCGCGATTACCCGCTGCTGCTGATCCAGCGACAGGGCGCGCAGGTCGCCGCGGGCGATCGCGTTGGGGGGGACGATGTTGGTCTTGCCCGTCACAATGCCCCGGATGAGGTCCTTGTCGAGCTCGGCGGTGGCGCCGCCGACGACGAGGCCGACGTTGAAGGTGAGGTTGGGCTCGGGAAGCTCGGTGCGGAAGGCGGCGAGGATCCGGACCAGCTCGTAGACGGCGCCGTTGCCCATCGATTCGCTGAAGATGCCACTCGAATGGCCGGTGCGCCCCTTGGCGGTGAGCTGCCAGGAGGCCGTGCCGCGGCGGGCGATCGAGCCCATGTCGCGGCCGTCTTCGCGAGCGAGACCTTCGAAATCGAGAGCGACGTCGGAGCGGCCGCCGGCAGCGATCAAGTCACGGCGGGCGAGCCCGATCGGACTTCCGCTGTCCTCCTCGTCGACAGTAAGGACGATCTCGATGTCGGCATCCTTCAGGGTGCCGGCCGCCTTCATGGCGCGCAGCGCCGCGACCATCACCACCATGCCGCCCTTGTTGTCGCCGATCCCTGGGCCCTCGGCGAGATTGCCGTCCTTGCGGACGAAGCGCTGAAAGGGGCTGTCCGGCTCGAAAACGGTGTCCAGATGGCCGATGAGCAGCATCTTCTTGCCCCGGCCGCTGCCTTCGTGGGTGGCGACGATTTGGCAGGCCCGGCCCGCCTCGGCCATTGGCACCCAGCGCACCGTGAAGCCGAGCGGCTCCAGCTCGGCTCGAATCATCGCGCCGACCGCTTCGACTCCAGGGAAGTTC
>JASLBD010000235.1 GCA_030146745.1 Allosphingosinicella sp.
CGGCGGACGGCGCGGTCGGGGTGAGGATGAGGTCGCACTCGCTCCAGACGCGCTCGAAATCGCGGGCGATCAGCGCCCTCACCTTCTGGGCGCGATTGAAATAGGCGTCGTAGAAGCCGGCCGAGAGGACGTAGGTGCCGATCATGATCCGGCGCTTCACCTCGGCGCCGAAGCCGGCGGCGCGGGTCGCCTCGTACATGTCGGTGAGGTTGCCGTTTTCCGGAGCCTCGCGAAGGCCGTAGCGGACCCCGTCGTAGCGAGCGAGGTTGGACGAGGCCTCGGCCGGGGCGAGGAGGTAATAGGTCGGAAGCGCGTATTTCGTGGGGGGCAGCGAGACCTCGACGATCTCGGCGCCGGCGTCGCGCATCAATTCGATGCCGCGCTCCCAGACCCGGTCGATCTCGGCGGGGACTCCGTCGATCCGGTACTCTTTGGGGATTCCGATGCGCTTGCCGCGCACGTCCGAGCTGAGCGCCGCCTCCCAGTTCGGCACCGGCAAGTCGAGCGAGGTCGAGTCTTTCGGGTCGAATCCGGCCATGGCCTCGAGCAGGATCGCGCAGTCGCGGACGTCGCGGGCCATCGGACCCGCCTGGTCGAGGCTGGAGGCGAAGGCGACCACGCCCCAGCGCGAGCAGCGGCCGTAGGTCGGCTTGATCCCGGCGATCCCGACGAAGGCGGCGGGCTGGCGGATCGAGCCCCCGGTGTCGGTGCCGGTGACTCCCGGCGCCAGGCGCGCCGCGACCGCCGCCGCCGAGCCGCCGGAGCTGCCGCCGGGGGTGAGCGCGGCATTGCCGCCGTCGTTTCGCCGCCATGGCGAGAGGACGGGGCCCCAGGCGCTGGTCTCGTTGGACGAGCCCATCGCGAACTCGTCCATGTTGAGCTTGCCGAGCATTCCGGCGCCGGCGGCGAAGAGGTTGGCGCTGACCGTCGATTCGTAGCGAGGCTCGAAGCCTTGGAGGATCCGGCTCCCGGCCGTGGTGGCGACGCCCTCGGTCGCGAACAGGTCCTTGATCCCGAGCGGCACGCCGGAGAGCGGCTTCAGATCGCCCGAGGCGCGGGCGGAATCGGCGGCGTCGGCGGCGGCGAGGGCATGGTCGGGAGTCTCGAGGGTGAAGGCGTTGAGCGCCCTGCCCTTCTCGACGGCGGCGCTGAACGCACCGGCCACCTCGCGGGCGGAGAAGGCGCCGTCGCGCACCCCGTCGCGGATCGCGGCGATGCCGAGGTCGGTGAGTTCGGTCATTCGATCACCTTGGGAACCGCGAAGAAACCGTGCTCCGCCGCCGGCGCATTGGCCAGCACGTCGTCGCGCTTGCCGCCGTCGGTGACGACGTCGTCGCGAAGGCGAAGCGAGTTGGGGATGACCGCCGTCATCGGTTCGACTCCCTCGACGTCGACCTCCTGGAGCTGCTCGACCCAGCCCAGGATGTTGTTCAGCTCGGGCGCGAGCGCTTCGACCTC
This sequence comes from Allosphingosinicella sp., assembly GCA_030146745.1. The sequence goes on from JASLBD010000235.1 coordinate 1,459, forward strand.
GGCGTCGGAAACGGCGATTCGGGCGAGCTTGGCGATATGGCGGACGATGGCGGCGTCGACGGACATGGAAGGGCCGCTAGCATCCACGCTGCAACGCGGCAAGGAGCGCTACTCGAACGTCTCGCCCACCGGGCTGCCATCGACGAACAGCTGCTGCCTCTCGACCTTGCGGATCTCGACCCGCCCTTTGGCGGTGTCCGGGCCGGGGCCGGCGCTGCCCGTCACCGGAGGCGCCGGCAGGCGCTGCACCCAGGTGCCGTCGGGCTGGGCGTCGAACAGATAGGGAGCGCAATGGCGGCAGTCCGGCCGGAGCAGCACCGCCCGCTTCGGCTCGACGAAGACCAGCCGGCAATCCTGGTCGCGGCACTGGCCGCTGCGGCCGACCAGATCGATGAGCGTCGGCGGAACCGGCACGCCGCCCTCCGCCTCGAGCTTCACCGGCGGCGCGCCGGGCATCTCGGAAGTGGCTCGCACCTGCGGCCCCATCGCCCACCGCGTCGCCGCCCGAAGCGCCTCCCGGGCGCGCTGCCGGACGACGAGATCGGGGCCGGCGGCGAGCCGCTCCAGCGCCTTGCGGCCGGAGGGACCGAAGTCGAAGCGCAGCGCCGCCCAGTCGAACCGCTCGGGAGCGATCCGCCCCGCCTGGAGCCGGGCGACCTGGTCGCGGGTGGAGATCGCTCCGAAGTTTACGATCGGAAGCGCCAGGAACAAAGCGACGAGGCAGATCCCGATCGCGACCCGCAGGTTGACCGACCGGAGCAAGGCCGGCCAGCCGCCGCGGCCTCGCACCAAGGCGTAAAGATAGGCCGCCGCTCCGGCGACGGTGATGGCGACGAACACAGCCGCCCACAGCCGGTCGGGGGTGAAGCCATGCTGGGCGATTCGCTTGCCGGTCGAGACGGCGGCGACGATCGCGAGCGGGAGGACCACCGCCGCCAGCGCGGCGGCGGCCCAGCGAACCATCCGGGGCCGGGATTCGTCGTCCTCCGAACCGCTGCCGATCACCGCGTTGATGAGGATGACGGAGCCGAGGATGCAGGCGAGCAGGATCGGCGTGGTCGCGCGGGTCTGCTCCCACAGCGGTTCGAGGCCGGTGAAGGGCAGGGCCAGAACGAAGAGGACGAGCCCGGCGGCGAGGATCGGGGCGAGGAAGGAGAGGATCGCGGTCGCCACGCGCTGCAAGGTACCGACGATCTTGTCTCGATCCCGGAGCAGCCCGATTGCAGCGCCGAGAGCGCCGCCCACGAGGAGCCAGGGCGCCCAGGCCTTGTCGAGCAGGTCCTTGATCAGGTCGATCCCGATCAGCTGGAACAGCTCGGAAAGCAGCAGCACGAGCAGGATCGTGATGAGAGCGAAGCCACAGGCGACGAACCAGAGGACGATGTTGGTCAGCATGTGGGCATGGACGATTGGATAATCGAGATTCCACCGGCCGGAGTCGCGCGACGCCTGGAAGAGCGGCACGGCGATGACCAGGGCGAGCAGGGCGGAAACGAGCTGCCAGCCTTCGCCGGAGCCCCAATGGTCCGGCGAGCCGTTCCAGTAGATGACGAAGCCGACGATCAGGCCGCAGCCGAGCGCGAAGAGGATCGACCATTGCCAGCGCGGCCGCTCCAGTGAGAAGCCGAAGACGATCCCGCCGGCGGCGAGCGCGGCGGCGGCGCCGAGCCTCAGCGGGTCCTCGGTCCCTTGCCAGGGCTCGGCCCCGCGGGTGAGCAAATGGACGGCGAGAGCGAGCCCCGCGCCCAGGACAAGCAGGAGAAGCGCGCGCAGCGGCCAGGGCTCGTGCTCGACCGGTGTCCGTTCGTTCATTCGTTCCTCCGCCGCAACATTGCTTCTAGCGCTTGCATTCGAATCTACCATCCGCTTGTGCAGCGGCGATGCAGGCGGGGAGGATTTGATGCTGGCGCGGCGGTTCCTGTGGGTGGTGGCGGGGCTGACCATGCTCGTCATGGCCGCGGCGCTCGTCTACCGGCTGTTCGGCGCCGAGCTGATGCGGTTCACGATGGTTCCCTCGGCGGCCTTCGAAGGCGGGCCGCCGCCGGCTCCCAAAGCCTATGCCGACAAGAGGCTGTGGATCGCCCGGCCGGACTTGCCGGACAGCCCCGGCCTGTGGATGCCGAGCGGGCTGAGGCGCGAAGGCACGCCGTCGGTCTCGGCCTTCTTCATCCACCCGACCTCCTATCTGCAGACCTCGCAGTGGAACGCTCCGCTCGCCGACCCGGAATCGCAGTGGCGGGCGAAGCTCTTCGTCCGGAGCCAGGCGAGCGTCTTCAACGGGGTCGCCGACATCTGGGCGCCCAAATACCGGCAGGCGACCTTCGGCGCCTTCCTCACCACCGAGGCGGACGCGCAGAAGGCGCTCGACTTCGCCTATCGCGACGTCGCCGCGGCTTTCGACCAGTTCCTCGAGGAAATTCCAGCAGACCGGCCGATCATCCTCGCCGGCCACAGCCAGGGCAGCCTGCATCTGATGCGCCTGCTCGCCGAGCGGGTCGCCGGCAAGCCCGAGGCGAAGAGGATCGTCGCGGCTTATGTGATCGGCTGGCCCGTCTCGATTTCCGCCGACCTGCCTTCGCTGGGTCTCCCGGCCTGCGAGAAGCTCGAGCAGGCGGGCTGCCTGGTCAGCTGGCAGAGCTTCGCCGAGCCCGCGGACCCCAAGCAGGTGACCGACGTCTACGACCGGTCCGCCGGAGCGACCGGAATATCGAGGGCCGGATCGCCGATGCTGTGCACCAACCCGCTGACCGGCGCGCCCGGCGGCGAGGCGCCGGCCTTGGCCAATATCGGAACGCTCGTCCCCAACGAGGCGCTTACCCAGGGCGAGATCAAGGCCCCGGGGGTTCCTGCGCGCTGCGACGTTCGCGGCTTCCTTCTGATCGGCAAGGACGCCCCCGACCTCGGCCCCTATGTCCTGCCCGGCAACAATTACCACGTCTACGATTACGCCCTCTTCTGGTCGAACCTGCGCGCCGACGCGGCGGCGCGGGTGGCGGCGTTCGGCGGGGGGAAGTGAAACCCCGCCGTCATGCCAGCGAAGGCTGGCATCCATGCTGCCGACGCAGCGGCGCGGAGCAGGCCGTATGGACCCCAGCCTTCGCTGGGGCGACGACGGAATGATCACGACCTCGGCCGCCGATTATCGCGACGCGCTCCCCGAAGGCGGCCGCCTGCTCGGTCTCGACGTCGGTACCAAGACCATCGGCCTCGCCCTGTGCGACGCGGACTGGACGATCGCCACTCCGGCCGAGCTCCTTCAGCGCGGCAAGTTCGCCAAGGATCTGGAGCGGCTCAGGATTCTGGCCGAGGCGCAGCGGGTCACCGGCCTGGTCGTCGGCCTGCCCCTCAACCTCGACGGCAGCGAGTCGCCGAGGACCCAGTCGGTCCGGGCCTTCGCCCGCAACCTCGAGCCGCTGGGCTTTCCGATCCTGCT
>JASLBD010000263.1 GCA_030146745.1 Allosphingosinicella sp.
CGGATCGTGCAATTGGTGGTGGAGGCCACCCCCGCGCCCTAGGAGGCCGGCCTTCAGTCGAGCCTGCGGATGGTCGAGTTGAGGGTGGCGGCCTTGAAACCGAACTTCCTGAAGACCATCCGGTTGGACGCGGTCCGGCCGCCCGGATGGAGCGTGATCCACTGCTCGACCTGGGCGCTCGCCTCGCGTGCCTGATATTTGAGGTGGAGGACGTTGCCGCGGATGTCGCCGGTGACGGGCCCCACCGCGTCGGAGATGGTGCCGCTGACCCGGTTCGGCCCGGAGCGGACGAGGCGCCAGGAGCGGCGGCGGGCGGGCTTGCCCTCCTCGTAGACCATCTGCTCGAGGATGAGCGCGCCCGATTTGTCGAGGCGGCCGCGGCTGACGTCGCGGACCTTGTGGGAGCCGGACAGGGCCATGTTGACGGTGCCGGCGCCTTCGGTGCGGCCGACGAAGAAATGCTCGGGGGCGGCGGCGGCGGCGAGGAGGAGGAAGCCCAGGGACGCTGACAGAGACACAGGCTTACTCCAGTCGAATAATTCAATTTCGCCCAGGCGTTTAGAGCAGCCGGAACGGCAGGGCCAGCCGCTACGCGCCCGCTCCCGCCGGCAAGGGTGCCGGGATCGCGCTCCAGGTTGGAATTTCCGGTTTTTCAGTGATATAAGGCGCTTCGGGGGAAAATCTCATGCGGTCTATAGGGTTCGCGCTTACGGCGGCAATCTTGGTTTCGACCGGGGCCCAGGCCGTCGACAAGCCGGTTATCGGGCCCGCGCCCGCCTGGGTGAAGCCGGTGAGCCTGCCGGCGGAGCGGAAGGCGGACGAAGCGCCCATCCGCATCCTCCTCTCCGACCAGCAGCTGCTGCTCGAGCCCAGCCGCCAGATCGTCTATTCCGAGTTCGCTTTCAGGATCCAGACCCCGCAAGGGCTGGGAGCCGGCAACCTCTCCTTTCCGTGGCGGCCCGAGACAGACGAGCTGGCGGTCCACAAGCTGCTCATCCGGCGCGGCGCGCAGACGATCGATGTGCTCGCCTCCGGACAGACCTTCACCGTGGTCCGGCGCGAAACCAACCTCGAGAGCGCGACGCTGGACGGAGTCCTCACCGCCAACATCCAGCCGGAAGGCCTGCAGGTCGGCGACGTGCTCGAATTCGCCGCCTCTCTGACCTCGAGCGACCCGGTGATGAGGGGGCATGTCGAGCAGGTCGCCGGCACGTGGAACGGCGCCGAGATCGGGAGGGCGCACCTGCGCATGCAATGGCCCGCCAGCGTCAAGGCGAGGCTCCGCCAGACGAAGGACCTGCCCCCGCTCAAGGTGGGCAAGGCGGGCGGCCTGAACTTCGCGGAATTTACCGTCGACGGGCTGGCCCCCGTCGAACCGCCCAAGGGCGCCCCGCCCCGCTACCGGATGGGGCGGATGGTCGAGCTGACCGACTTCGCCTCCTGGGCCGATCTAGGAGCGCTGATGGCGCCGCTCTACGCCAAGGCCGCCGTCCTTCCGGCGCAGGGGCCGTTGCGCACCGAGCTCGAGCGCATCCGGGGCCTGTCGGCGGATCCCAGATTGCGGGCCGAAGCGGCGCTGGCTCTGGTCCAGGACCGGGTGCGCTACGTGTTTCTTGCCATGGGCTCGGGCGGCCTGGTCCCGGCCGACGCGGAGACGACCTGGTCCCGGCGCTACGGGGATTGCAAGGGCAAGACCGCGCTTCTGCTGGCGCTCCTCCACGAGCTCGGCATCGAGGCCGAGCCGGTGGCCGTGAGCAGCGTCTCCGGCGACGGGCTGGATTCGCGCCTGCCGATGGTGGGAGCCTTCGATCACGTCCTGGTCCGGGCCAGGGTCGGCGGACGCACCTATTGGATGGACGGCACCCGGACCGGGGACACCAGCCTCGACAGGCTCGCCGTCCCGGCCTTCGGCTGGGGGCTTCCGCTGCTTCCCAAGGGCGCCGCGCTGGTGCGGATGATGCCGGAGCCGCTGCAAATCCCCTCGCACCTGCTCGACATCCGAATCGACGCCACCGCCGGCCTCACCGTCCCGGCCCCGGCGAAGGTCGAGGCGATCCTGCGCGGCGACGGGGCGGTGGGGGTCAATCTCGGCCTTGCGAGCTTGGCCGGCGATGCCCGCGACCGCGCCCTGCGCGAATATTGGAAGACCCATTTCGACTTCATCGACATCCAGTCGGCCAGCGCCACTTTCGACAAAGGCAAAGGCGAGCTGCGCCTGGCAATGACCGGCCTTGCGAAAATGGACTGGAGCCGGGGCCAGTACGAAACGGACCATACCGGCGTCGGCTATCCTGCCGATTTCAGCCGCGATCCGGGGCCGGACCGGGACGCCCCCTTCGCGGTCGCCTATCCTTATTTCACCAAGACCGTGGAAACGATCCTGCTGCCGCCGGGCTTTGCCAATCTGACGGGCGGGGCCAACGCCGCCCTGGACGAAACGATCGCCGGCGTCGAATATCGCCGCAAGGCGGTGCTCGCCGACAATGTCTTCACCGTCGAAAAGACGGAGCGCAGCATCGTTCCCGAATTTCCGGCCAAGGACGCGGCGGCCGCGCAGGTTGCCCTTCGGGCGCTTGCCGAGACCGCCGTCGCCATCCGGATTCCGTCCAATTACGAACGAACGGAGCAGGAGGTTTCGGCTTCCCTCGCGACGACCCCGACCACGGCAACGGCCTTCGTCGACCGGGCGGTCATGCTGATGGATCGCCAGCGCTACGACGATTCGATCGAGGACCTCGACCGGGCGGCCGCGCTCGATCCGAAGAATCCGTGGGCCCTGGCCAATCGCGGCCTCGCGCGGGTCTGGAAAGGCGAATTCGATCGGGCGGCGGCCGATCTCGACGCCGCTGCCGCCCTCGATGCGCGAAACGCGGTCGTCTTCCGCGGCCGGGGGCTGATGGCCCAGCTGAAGGGCGAATATGCGAAGGCGGTGGCCGCCTATACGACGTCGCTGGAGATCCATCCGGGCAGCTTCGCGCTCGGACATCGCGCGGAGGCCCATTGGGGCGCCGGAGACGGCGCCGCGGCGCTGGCCGATTCGGCGGCGGCGCTGAAGCAGAGACCGGGCTGGATCGACCTTTATCTGCTCCGGGCCAACATCCTGCGCAGGGACGGCAGGAAGGAGGAGGCTCTCGCCGAAGCCGTCGCGGCGGCCGCCGCTAACCCCGAGAACAATTATGCCCATCTGGTCGCCGGCAACATCTACAGCGCCTTCGGCGAAACCGCCCGGGCGATGCGAGCCTTCGACCGGGCCATCGCGCTGAAGCCGGAGGCCTACATCTACCTCAATCGCGGGCTTCACCGTCCGAAAGCCGACGTCGCGGGCCGGCGCGCGGACATCGAGGCGGCGCTGAAGCTGGAGCCCGGGTTCGACGAAGCCCTTGCCGCCAAAGCGGACCTGCAGGTCGAGGAAGGCGACTTCGCCGGAGCCATCGCCACCTATTCGACCGCGATCGCCGCCTCGCCCGAAGAGCCCCGACTGCTGGCGGAGCGCGGCATCGCCTACAGCCGGAAAGGCGATTCCGGGCACGCCGAAAAGGATTTCGCCGCGGCCCGGGCCAAGGCCGGCGAAGCGAGCGAGTTGAACGGCATCTGCTGGTCCAAGGCGACTGCGGGCGTCGCCCTCGAATCGGCGCTGGCCGACTGCGACTTCGCCTTGAGCAAGGCTCCCGGCAACTCGGCCTATCTCGACAGCCGCGCCCTCGTCCTGCTGCGCCTTGGCCGGATCGACGAGGCGATCGCCGATTATGATCGGGCGCTGGCCAAATCCCCCAACCAATCCTCCTCGCTCTTCGGGCGGGCGCTGGCCTGGGCGCGAAAGGGCGACAAGGCGAAATCCGACGCCGACCTCGCCGCCGCCCTCAAGCTCAGCCCGGACGTCCGGACCCGCTTCGAAGGCTACGGCCTGAAGCTCTAGGATGGAAGGCGATCGTCGCCGGCTCGACCCGGCCCGAAGGCCGCGGCAGGGCCGCCCCACCGCTCCCCTCACCACACGGGTCGCGATTTCTTCAGGAACCTCCTTGCTACCAATACTGTGATGCACAGTATCGTTGCTGTATCTGTATCTAGTGATAACCCTTGGTTCGTCCACAACGGACTGAATAGTTCGGAACAGCTCTTGGTGCCCTTTGTTGAGTTAACGGGGAATTGTAAAGGAGTACCCACCATGAGATATCCTATGCTGACGGCCGTCGCGGCGGTGGCGGTTATCGCGGCCGGTTCTGCTTCGTCGATGATCCAGCAGGACGGGCCCAAGCCCAAGATGACCGAAGCGCCGGCGCCCGACGACCGCTATGCCGTCTGGGCTTCTCAAAAGCCCGGCCAGCCGGTGCAGGCGATGGTCCAGTTCGCCGGGGTCACCGCCGATGCCCGGGTCCGCGCGGCCTTCTCGCGCCATCAGGTGCGGCCCTATTCCATCCATATGTTTCTCGAGAATCGCTACGGCGCCCACACCACGGACCCGTCGAAGGCGTCGCTCGACCTTATCGAAGCGGCTCGCCGGCAATCGATCGGGATGCGCGAGTCGCAGGGCAAGAGCCTCAAGGCGCGGGCGAGCGCCATGCTCGCGCCGGGCGGCCTCGACGGGCGTCGCGGGATCGCCGAGGCGCTGCCCGACATCGAGGCTCAGCGGCAGCGCGGGCTGAGCGGCCTCAAGCGCGGAGTTCCCATCATCTACGGCGCCCGGGTCGTCGGTTCCGCCGATGCCCTGCGCGCCTTGGCGAAGGAGGCCGGAATCGCCGCGGTGACGCCCGGCATTCTCGGCGCCGAGGGCCGAATCGGAGTCCCGACCCCCACCGCGCCGACCGCTCCGCAACGCGGCCCGGCCGCGAAGAAGTCCGACGCCGAGCTCAATGCCAGCCTGCGCGCGCTTGCCGGCGCCGCTTCGGGAGAATGACCATGACCGCTTTTGCAACGCCTCGCGGCACCCGGAAGGGCGCCTTCGCCACCGCTTTCTGCGCGATTGCCTGCTTCGCCGCCGGCGGCGCCGGCGCCTCGACCACCCCCAAGCAATATCCCCATGTCGGCGATATCTATTACGGCGGGGCGAATTATGCCGACTCGATCTTCTCGAGCCACGCCCCGTACGGCAATTACGTCACCAACACCTTCTGGTCGGATCCCGGGCTCGAGATCGACATCAACATGGGCACAGTCTATTTCGACGCTTGCACGTCCTGGTCCGACATGCCCAAATTCTACGACGATTGCGTCACCGCCGGTGTATCGGAGACCGGCAGCGCCCGAAGCTTCGGGATCGGCACCTACGATTTGCGGCTGCTGCGCCAGGGACAGAATTATTCCGGCGAATGGAACTTCAGCGGCGGAAGCGGCGCTTCGGCGGCGGTGACGGTGTCGTGGCAGGAAGTCTGGAAGGATTTCTGCCCGGCCGAGAGTCCGTGGTGCATGAACTCGAATGCGGGCGGCCGCTTCTTGTCGACCACCTGGACTTATGGCAGCACCGACTACAAGACCTGGAACTACTAAATCCGGCAATGGGAGAAGGGCGATTCGGACGGGACGAAAGTCAGGCCGCCGCGCCCTTCTTCTCGTCGGCGTGGCCGCGCTGGCGGCGCTGGCTGCCCTTGTTCTGCGAGAGATACGGATCCCGCGCGGCGACTGGACCGATCCAAGTTGGAACGCGGTCGAGCGCTCGGTTGCCCGGCAGGCGCTCTCCACCTGGCGGCTCGAGGCCCGCAAGGTGGGCGGCCCGGCGCGAAGATTGGCGCTTGGCGACCGGGTGACCGACATCGAGCACCGGCCCGGGACGTGCGAGACCAAGGTGCCCGGGGCGTTCCCCAACTCCGAATCTTATGATTATCACGCCACCGTTCGGGCCTATTCCATCTTCGGCTTCGAAGTGGCCTCGGCGCGGTTCACCTGCGGCGGTCTCGCCTGGGAATCCCGCTAAACCAGCCGGCTCTGTTGAACGGACGGCTTGTCGGTAGCCCGAAACTTGATCTTGATTCTCGTTCATGATATGTTCCCAAGGGCGGTTTTGTACCCGGGAAGGAGGAGTGTTGCGGTGGCGCTGCGTCGTGCCGAGAAGGCCTCGGGTTCTCAGATGGAGCGCCGCGAAAGATCGTTCCCGCGGAAGGTCACAGGAAAAAGCGTGACATCGTGAACTTCATGAACTTCATCGGGGAATTGGCAGCCGTTTCCGCCGCCGGATCAGACCAGCCGGCTCTGCTTCACCGCCGCTTCGATGAAGCTCGCGAACAGCGGATGCGGATCGAAGGGCTTGCTCTTAAGCTCCGGGTGGAACTGCACCCCGACGAACCACGGATGGTCCGGCCGTTCGACGATCTCCGGGAGCGCCCCGTCCGGGCTCATGCCGGTGAACAGAAGCCCCCCCGCCTCCAGCGCGGCCTTGTAGTGGATGTTGACCTCGTAGCGGTGGCGGTGGCGTTCCGAGATCCGGTCGGCGCCGTAGATGGAGTGGACGACGCTGTTGCCGGCCAGGACCGCCTCGTAGGCGCCCAGCCTCATCGTGCCGCCCATGTCGCCCTTGGCCTCGCGGCGCTGCTGGAGGCCTTCGGGACTCATCCATTCGGTGATCAGGCCGACGACGGGCTCTTCGGCTTCGCCGAATTCGGTGCTCGTGGCGCCCTGGATTCCGGCCTGGTTCCTCGCCGCCTCGATGCAGGCCATCTGCATCCCGAGGCAGATGCCGAAGAAGGGCACCCGCCGCTCCCGCGCGAAATGGACGCTGGCGATCTTGCCCTCGCTTCCGCGCTCGCCGAAGCCGCCGGGGACGAGGATTCCGTGCAGAGGCTCCAATTGGGCGGGGATGTCGGCTTCGGGATGCTCGAACAGCTCGGCATCGAGCCAGGAGATCTTGACCTTGACCCGGTTCGCCATGCCGCCGTGGACGAGGGCCTCGGTCAGCGACTTGTAGGCGTCCTGGAGGCCGACATATTTGCCGACGACCCCGATCGTCACCTCGCCGTCCCAGTTGAACAGGCGGTCGACGACATCGTCCCAGCGCGCCATCCGCGGCTCGGGGGCGTCGGTGATTCCGAAGGCGCGGAGCACCTCGGCGTCGAGGCCGGCCTCGTGATATTGGGCGGGGACGGCGTAGATGCTCTTGGCGTCGAGCGCGGGAATGACCGCTTCCTTGCGGACGTTGCAGAACAAGGCGATCTTGGCGCGGTCGCTGTCGGGGAGCGGATGCTCGGTCCGGCAGACGAGGATCTCGGGCTGGATTCCGAGGCTGGTCAGCTCGCGCACGCTGTGCTGCGTCGGCTTGGTCTTGAGCTCGCCGGCGGCGGCGATGTAGGGGACGAGGGTGGTGTGGACGCTGAGCGTATTCTCGCGGCCGTGCTCGTTCCTGAACTGGCGGATCGCCTCGATGAAGGGGAGCGATTCGATGTCGCCGACGGTGCCGCCGATCTCGCAGATGAGGAAATCGAGGTCGGGCTCGAGGTCGGCGGCGATGAACTCCTTGATCGCGTTGGTGACGTGGGGGACGACCTGGACGGTGGC
>JASLBD010000265.1 GCA_030146745.1 Allosphingosinicella sp.
TCGACCTCGAGGAACAGGAAATTGCCGCCGCCCGACCGCACCTTGCTGACGATGGGGGAGGCGGCGAGGAGGCCGGCGAGCCGGTCCCGCTCGGCCTTGATTCGAGCGATCCGCTCCCGATGGACGGCCCGGCGCGAGGGAGCCAGTGCCGACATCGCCGCTTCTATCGACAGGCTCGGAAGCGGATAGGGCGGCAAGGCGCGCGTGAGAAGTGCGATCGTCTCCGGATGGCCGATCGCGCAGCCGACCCGCGCACCGGCGAGTCCATAGGCCTTGGACAAGGTTCGCAGGACGACGATATTCTCGTTCGAGGCGGCCCGCCCCGCAGCGCTCTGCTGCTCCGAGAACTCGATATAGGCTTCGTCGACCACGACGATGGTGTTCGGCAAAGCCGCGCGGACCTTGTCGACATCGGCCAGTGGGACCGGGTTGCCGGTCGGGTTGTTCGGAGCGCAGATGAAGGCGAGCTTCAGCTCCGGCTCGCCCTCCGCGGCGGCGATGAAGGCGTTCGGTTCGAAGTCGAAGTTCGGGTCGAGCGGCGCTTCGAGGATCCGAGCCCCCTGCAGCCGCGCGAAATGAGCGTAAGCCGAGAAAGTGGGCGTGCATATCGACACGGCATCGATCGCGGGCCGGCAGAAGGTACGGACGAGAATGTCGATGGCATCGTCGGCGCCGCGGGTGACCACGAGGCTTTCGGGCGAAACGCCGTAGAGCGCCGCCATCGCCTTCTTCAGGCGCTCAGGCTGCGGCTCCGGGTAGCGGTTGAGACCGGCCGCGAGGGCGCCTTCCGCCAATGGCGCATAGGGGTTTTCGTTCGCGTCCAGCTTGATCGCGTCGCTTCCGAAAGCGTCATCGGCATTGGCCGCGATGTCGAACTCCGGGAGGGCGAGGATTTCGGGCCGGGCCAGCCGATTGGCAAGCGAGCTCATGGCAGCGCCTCCGCCAGCCGTGCATCGGCGGCTCGGGCGTGCGCCTCCAGTCCTTCGAGGCGCGCCAGGGCGGCCGCCGGGCCGGCGAGGCTGCGGGCGGCCTTCGGGGTGACGGTCTGGACGCCGATCGCCTTGAGGAAGGTGTGGACCGAAACGCCGCTCCAGGCCCGCGCCGCTCCGTCGGTGGGAAGGACGTGGCTCGATCCGGCGAGGTAATCGCCGAAGGTCTCCGCCGCGCCATAGCCGGCGAAGACGGCGCCGGCGTTGCGGATCCCAGCGATCAGGGGCTCGGGATCGGCCACGGCAAGCGACAGATGCTCGGGCGCGTAGAGGTTGGCGATCCCAACCGCTTCCGCGAGATCGGCACAAAGGATGATCCGCGCCTCCGCGAGCGACGCCTCGGCGACGTCGCGGCGGGGCAGGGTGGCGAGCTGCGCCGCCACCTCCGCCCGCACCGCCTCCGCGAGTGCGGCGTCGGGCGTGACGAGAAGGACCTGCGCCGAGCGATCGTGCTCGGCCTGGCCGAGCAGGTCGGCGGCGACCGTCGTGGGCCGGGCGCCGGAGTCCGCGACGACCAGAAGCTCGCTAGGGCCGGCGGGCATGTCGAGAGCCGGGCCGCCGGGGAGCGAGGCGACGAAGCTCTTGGCTTCGGCGACCCAGGCGTTGCCGGGCCCGCATATCTTGTCGACCCGAGGGATGTCGCCGGCGCCGAAGGCGAGGGCGGCGATCGCCTGCGCTCCGCCGGCGGTCCATACCGTGTCGATCCCGCACATTTGCGCCGCGAGGGCGATGACCGGATCCAGCCCGCCTTCAGGCCGAGGCGGAGTGACTGTCACTATTTCGCCCACGCCCGCCGCCCGCGCCGGCAAGGCCAGCATGAGCAGGGTCGAGAAGAGCGGAGTCCCGCCGCCCGGAACGTAGAGCCCGATCCGGTCGATGGCGCGCCAGAGCTTGCGCACCGTGAGACCCGGCATCGTCTCCATCTTATGCTCGGCGGGACGGCTGCCCTCGTGGAAGGCGCGGATGTTGGCGGCGGCGAGCTCGATCGCCTCGACCTGGCCGGGCGCCAGGATCCGCCGGGCCTGCTCGGCGACGGGCGCGACCGGAACGAGCCGCGGCACCTCGCCGTCGAGCCGAAGCGCCTGGGCGGTAAGCCCGGTCCAGCCGCGGCTCCGAATGTCCTCGACGATCGCCCGCACCGCCGCCTGCAAGGCGGGATCGCTGCGCTGCGCCGGCCGGGCCAGCGCCGCGCGCCGCCCCGCGGCGTCGAGCCGGTTCCAATCGAACGTCTTCACAGCATCATCTTTTCGATGGGAAGGACGAGGATCGCGGAAGCGCCGGCGGCCTTGAGCTTCTGGAGTGTCTCCCAGAAGACCGATTCCTGGCAGACGGCGTGGACCGCGAAATGCCCGGCGCGGCCGTGGAGGGGCAGGATGGTCGGAGCCTCGGCGCCGGGGAGTAGGGCGGTGATCTTCTTCAGCGACTCGCCCGGGGCGTTCAGCATGATATATTTGGACTCCTTGGTCGCGAGCACGCCTTCGATCCGGCTCAGCAGCCGCCCGGCCTGCTCGCTCTTCGCGTCCGAAAAGGGTCTACCGGTGCGGATCAGGACCGCCTCGCTGTCGAACACGGTCTCGACCGCGCGAAGGCCGTTCGCCTCGAGGGTGGCGCCGGTGGAGACGAGGTCGCAGATGAAGGGCGCGATCTGCAGCCTCGGCGCCAGCTCCACCGCGCCGTTCATCTTGACCACCGTCGCCGTGACATGGTTCCGGTCCAGGAAGCGCTGGACGATTCGGGGATAAGTCGTCGCGATTCGCGCGCCCTGCAGCGAGGCGGGGCCCGCATAAGCGACGGATTCGGGGGCTGCCAGCTTCAGGGTGCAGCGGCCGAAACCGAGCGGCGCGACGACCTCCACCCGCGGCACGACCTCGCCGAGCGCGAATTCCTCGAGGACGTTCTCCCCGACGATCCCGAACTCGCAGACGCCGTCGCCGACGAAGGTCGGGATGTCGTCGTCGCGCACCAGCATCAGGTCCGCCGGGAAATTCTCGACCCGCGCGGTGAGCGCGTTGCGGCCGTTCTGGATCCGAAGGCCGGAATCCTTGAGCAGGCCCACGCTGTAGTCGGAGAGCCGGCCGGACTTCTGGATGGCGATGTGGAGGCGGGTCTCGTCAACGAGCATCGCCGCCCCCCATCGCGTCGATCGCCCGCCGATAGCCCCCGTTGCGCTCCTCGCGCAGGAAGCGCGCGACCCGGACCACTGTGGTCGTGCTGACCCCGGTGGCGTCGTGGATTTCGCGGTAGGAGAGGCCGGTTCCATCGAGCAGCCGCGCGACGTGCCAGCGCTCGGCCAAGGTACGGATTTCCGCCGGGGTGCACAGGTCGATCAGAAGCCGTTCCATCTCGGACGCGGTCTCGGGCGTCAGCAATGCCGCGCACAATTCGGCGGTGAGCACATCGGGGTCGCGCGTCGGCGAGATGGGGGGACTGTCGGCCATGTTTTTGTTCCAACGTATTAGCACGCTGGTACGCCCCTAGGGAATTCGGACGTCTGAGGCAAGTCGCTTATTGCCGGTGACCCTTGATCCGACGGGATTTTTCAAACCGCCCCGGTAATGCTAGAGAGCCGGTTTGTGACGGCATTTGGCTCAATAGACAGGCTGGAGGGAACCGAGGGGCTGCTTGCCTCGATCGAGCACAGCCCGATTGCCTCGGTGATCACCGACGCCCGGTTGCCGGACAATCCGATCGTGGCGGTGAATCGCGGCTTCTGCGAGCTGACAGGCTATGACCGGGAGGAAATCGTCGGCCGCAACTGCCGGTTCCTGGCTGGCCCCGATACCGAGCCCGACGCCCGTGCGAGCCTTCGACGCGCGGTGGCGGAAGGTCGGCCCGCGCTCGTCGAGCTCACCAATTATCGCAAGGATGGAAGCGCATTCCTCAATGCGGTGATGATCGCGCCCGTGATCGGGGAGGGCCGCGAAGTCGCTTATTTCCTCGGCTCGCAGATGGACGTCGGCGCCGGCGCCAGGCTCTCCGCTCCGCGCCGGCAGCGGGCGGAGGAACTGGTGCGCGCGCTCACCCCGCGCCAGCTCCAGGTGCTCGAGCATATGATCGCGGGCTATCGCAACAAGCAGATCGCCGGCTTCCTCGCCATCGACGAGAAGACGGTGAAGATGCATCGCGCCAGCCTCCTGACGAGGCTCGGCATCGGCAGCTCCGCCGAAGCGATCCGAATCGGGGTCGAGGCCGGAGTTCGGCTTTAGGGCATTGAGGGTTGGGTTTGATCGTCATCCCGGACTTGATCCGGGATCCATCTTCTTCAACCGCTTGCGAAGGAGGAGGAAAGGTGGATGCCGGATCAAGTCCGGCATGACGAACGCAGCAGCCTGATCCCAGCAATCTCTGGATGGTCCCGGCCCTAATGGTCCCGGCTGATCGCGAAGCGGGCGATCGCCGCGAGCAGGTCGGCGTCGCGGCCGAAGTCCTGGAGATGCTCGATCGCCTGATCGACGAGCAGGCGCGCCTGGCGCCGGGCACGCTCGACTCCGAGCATGGTGACGAAGGTGACCTTGCCCTGATCGTCGTCCTTGCGAAGCCTCTTGCCCACCCGGGCTTCGTCGCCGCCAAGGTCGAGCAGATCGTCCGCCATCTGGAAGGCGAGGCCGAGGCAATGGGCGTAGCCGCGAAGGCTGGTGCGCGCCTCGGCCGAGGCCTGGCCCATGATCGCTCCGGCTTCGATGCACCAGCCGATCAGGGCGCCCGTCTTGAGCCGCTGGAGGCGGGTGATGGAGTCGAGGTCGAGCGCCTCGGCGGGGAACAGGTCGAGCATCTGGCCGCCCGCCATTCCGCCGGCGCCGGCGGCGCGGGCGAGTTCGCAGACCAGCTCCGCCCGGATGTCGCCGGAGACGGGCATGGCCGGATCGCCCAATATCTCGAAAGCGAGCGCCAGCAGGGCGTCGCCGGCAAGCACCGCCGTGGCCTCGTCATAGGCGCGGTGGACGGTGGGCTTGCCTCGGCGCAGGTCGTCGTCGTCCATGCAGGGGAGATCGTCGTGGATCAGCGAATGGACGTGGACGCATTCTACCGCGAGGCCGGCCCGTATCGCGCTCTCCCGCGCCACCCCGAAGAGCCCCGAAGAGGCGATGGTGAGGAGCGGACGGAGCCTCTTGCCGCCGCCGACGGCGGCGTAGCGCATCGCCTGGTAGAGGCGGCGGCGCGGATCGGGAGGATCGGGCAGGATCGCCTCGAACAAGGCGTCGATGTCGGCGGCCGCTCGGCGCATCGAGGGGCCGAGGACGACCGCGGCCCGGACGCTGTCGATCATCGTCATCCGATCGCCACCCGCTTGAACTCGGTGGTTTCCTCAACGGCGCTCACCTCTTCGATGCGCAGGCGGTAGCTTGGCCTCAGTGCCTCCAATATCTCCTCGACGACGCTTTCCGGAGTCGAGGCCGCCGCGGTGATCCCCAGCGACCCGCTGCGCGGGAGCCGCGACCAGTCGAGCTCCTCGGGTCCTGCAATGCGCTGGACCGAGGAGCAGCCGGCCGCGACCGCGAGCTCGGCGAGGCGGCAGGCGTTGGAGGAGAAGCTCTCCCCGGCGACGATCATGGCGTCGGCGCGCGCGGCGATGGCCCGGACCGCGGCCTGCCGGTTGGTCGTCGCATAGCAGATGTCGCCGGCGGCGGGCCGGGCGACGTGCGGGAAACGCGCATCGAGCGCCGCGATCACCTCTTCCGCCTCGTCGACCGAATAAGTGGTCTGGACGGCGAGGGCGAGCCGCTTGCTGGCGGGGAAGGGGAGGGCACGGACGTCGGCGGCGCCACGGATCACGGAGACGGCGCCCGCCGGCGCATGGCCGAGCGTACCGACGATCTCCGGATGCCCGTCATGCCCGAGGAGGAGGACGTGGCGGCCGGTGCGATGGTGGCGTTCCACCTCGCGATGGACCTTGGCGACGAGCGGGCAAACGGCGTCGTAGAAGATGAGGCCGCGCTCCGCCGCCTCCTCGCGCACGGCGGGCTCGACCCCGTGCGCCGAGAGGATGACGACGGCGCCTTCGGGCACCTCGTCCAGCTCCTCGACGAAGACGGCGCCCTCCGCTTCCAGCGCCCTCACCACCCGCAGATTATGGACGATCGGCCGGCGCACATAGACCGGCGCGCCATGGACCCCGAGCGCGTCGCGCACCGCCTGGATCGCCCGCCTCACGCCCGCGCAGAAGCCGCGAGGCGCGGCGAGCAATATGTCGAGGCGAGGAAGGCCTGTACGGGCGTCAGAGTCGATCATCGCTTCCTTGCTCGTCGCCCCCGCCGCGAAACTAGGGGGGGCGGAGAAGCGAATCCACATGGACTAAAGCAGGTATTGCATGCGGACGGTCTCGCGAGTGAAGCCCGGCCTCAGATCGATGAGCACCTGCCGGAACTTCGGCGCCCCGAAGCGCACCACCGGATTCCGCGAAAAGCCGAAGCCCTCGCGCGGGATGCCGATCAGCACGTCCAGCTTCCGGTTGCGGTTCTCGTCGTGAAAGATCGCAACGGCATAGCCGCCCGGCGCGAGGCCCGTGATCCGGATCGGCCCGGTGGTCGCGGGCGCGCTGCGGGTCACCGCGCGGGGGTCCTTCTTGCAGTCGGGGAAGTGCGCCGGCTCCCGGGTCAGGCAGAGATGCAGCACCCCCTTCTTGTTGCGCAGCTTCTCGATCGAAATCTCGATGTCGGCGGTCGGGCCCCTGGCTGCGGCGAGGGTGAGCAGGAAAGGCGCGAGGAGCAGGTATCTGGACATAGCGCGCCGCGCTACCCGGGGGAGGGCGGGGCCGCCATATGGCCTTTAGGCGGGGGTCGGCTATGACGGCTCCGAACCCGAGGCTGATCATCGCCGGCGGCGGCCTCGCCGGCTGCCTCGCCGCCCTTGCGCTCGCGCAGCGGCGCCCGGACACCGAGTTCCTCATCGTCGAAGAGGGCGAGCGCTTCGGCGGAAACCATGTCTGGTCCTTCTTCGACGGCGACGTGGCCGGCCCCGACCGGTGGCTGATCGACCCGCTGGCCGGGCATCGCTGGAGCGATCACGAGGTGCGCTTCCCGAACCGGTTTCGAACCCTGGGCTTCGGCTATAACAGCGTGAGGTCGGCCGATCTCGATGCGCGCATGCGCTCCAGCCTGGCCGCCGGGCGCTACCGGCTCGGCACTCGGATCGCCGAAATCGGGCCGAACCACGTCACCCTGGCCAGCGGCGAGCGCCTCGCGGCGGCGGCGGTGATCGACGCCCGCGGGGCCGGGCCGAACCCGAAGCTCGATCTGGCGTGGCAGAAGTTCGTCGGCCTGACCTGCCGCTTCGCCGGCGGCCACGGGGTCGAGCGGCCCGTCATCATGGACGCCTGCGTCGAGCAGGACGACGGCTATCGCTTCGTCTACAGCCTGCCCTTCAGCGCCACCGAATTGCTGGTCGAGGATACCTATTACTCGACCTCGCCGACCCTCGACGTGCCGATGGTGCGCTGCAGGGTGCGAAGCCACATGCGCCGCCGCGGCCTCGAGCCGTCCGAAATCCTGGCCCAGGAGGCCGGAATACTGCCCATCCTGCTAGGCGGCCGGCTGGAGGACCTGTGGAGCGCCTCCGATCCGCGGGTGGCCCGGCTCGGCCTGCGCGGCGGCTTCTTCCATCCGACGACCGGCTATTCCCTCCCCGACGCCGTCCGCAACGCGGTTCTGCTCACCGAGCAACGCGAGCTGACGGGCGACGCCCTCCACGCCGTCTTCCGCCGGCGCTCGGCGGCGCTGTGGCGGCAGCGCCGTTTCTACCAGCGGCTCAACCGGATGCTGTTCAGGGCCGCGGAGCCCAGGCGGCGCTACCGGGTCCTCGAGCATTTCTACCGGCTCCCCGAACCGCTGGTCGCGCGCTTCTACGCGGGACGGCTGACCGCTCTCGACAAGCTCAGGATACTGAGCGGGCGCCCGCCGGTGCCGGTGAGCCGCGCCATGACCGCCCTGCGCGAGCGCCGGGCATGAGCCCGACCGCGGCCGTCATCGGCTCCGGCTTCGGCGGGCTCGCGCTCGCGCTTCGCCTGCAGTCGGCCGGAATCGCCACCACAATCATCGAGGCCCGCGACAAGCCCGGCGGGCGCGCCTATTTCTGGGAGAAGGACGGACACGTCTTCGACGCCGGCCCGACCGTCATCACCGACCCCGCCTGCCTCAAGGAATTATGGTCGCTGAGCGGCGCCGACATGGCGATGGACGTCGAGCTACTGCCCGTCTCGCCTTTCTACCGCCTCTCCTGGCCCGACGGTACCGTCTTCGACTATGTCAACGACGACGCCCGCCTCATCGAGCAGATCGCGGCGCTCGATCCGGCCGACGTCGACGGTTATCGCCGCTTCCTCGACTATTCGGCCGGCGTATTCGCCGAAGGCTATGAGAAGCTCGGCGCCGTCCCTTTTCTCGACTTCAAGTCGATGCTTCGGGCCGCGCCCCAGCTCGCGCGCTATCAGGCCTGGCGCTCCGTCTATTCGATCGTCTCCGGCTTCGTGCGAAACGAGAAGCTTCGCCAGGCTTTGTCCTATCACACCCTCCTCGTCGGCGGGAATCCGCTGACGACGAGCGCCATCTATGCGCTTATCCACAAGCTCGAGCGGGACGGCGGAGTCTGGTTCGCGCGCGGCGGCACCAATGCGCTGGTGAGCGGAATGGTGCGGCATTTCGAGCGGCTCGGCGGCAGGGTGCGGCTCGACGACCCGGTCGAGAGGATCGAGACGGAAGGCGGTCGGGCCTGTGCCGTCCGCACCCGAAGCGGCTGGATCGGCCGGTTCGACGCCATCGCCTCCAATGCGGACGTCGTCCGAACCTACGACATGCTGGGCCACGCGCGAGGCCGGCAGGCCGCCGCCAAGCTCCGCCGCAAGCGCTTCTCGCCGTCGCTGTTCGTCGTCCATTTTTCGACCCGCGGCGAGTGGCCGGACGTTCCGCACCACTCGATCCTGTTCGGGCCGCGCTACAAGGAGCTGCTCGGCGAAATCTATCGCGGCCGGGGGCTTCCGGACGATCCCTCCATCTACCTCCACCATCCGACCGCGACCGATCCGGCCATGGCGCCGCCCGGCAAGTCGACCTTCTACGCCCTCGCGCCCGTCCCCCATCTCGGCCGCGCCCCGCTCGATTGGGAAACGGAAGGGCCCGCTTATGCGGCCCGGATTCTCAGCATCCTTGAGGAGCGGGCGCTTCCCGGCCTTTCCGGGCGGCTCGAGATACTCTTCCACTTCGGCCCCGCGGAGTTCGAGAGCGACCTCAACTCGCACCTCGGCTCCGCCTTCAGCCTCGAGCCGCTGCTCACCCAGAGCGCCTGGTTCCGGGTGCACAATCGCGACGACGAGATTCCCAACCTCTATTTCGTCGGCGCGGGCACTCATCCCGGCGCCGGGATCCCCGGGGTGGTCGGAAGCGCCAAGGCCACCGCCGGGCTCGTCATTCAGGACCTCCTCGGTTGAACCGGGCGAAGCTCGTCGCCGCGGCCGGGGAGTCGATCCGGCTGGGCTCGAAATCCTTCCACATGGCGAGCCGCCTGTTCGACCGCGGGACGAGGGAGCGCGCCTGGCTCCTCTATTGCTGGTGCCGCCATTGCGACGACGTCTGCGACGGCCAGGCGCTGGGGTTCAGGACCGGCCGGGCACCGGGCTCGGTCCATGAGCTGGCAGGCTTCACCGGCCGGGCCGTCGCCGGCGAGGAGACCGGGATGCTGCCTTTCGACGCCCTCGGCATCCTCCTGGCCGAATGCCCGGTGCCGCATTGCTACATCGTCGATCATCTGGAGGGGTTCGGACTCGACGCCCAGGGCTGGCGCCCTCGCGACGAGGCGGACCTGCTGCGCTATTGCTATCACGCCGCCGGTGCGGTCGGATGCATGATGGCGGTCGTGATGGGCGTGGAGCCGGAAGCGGAGGAGACGCTGGCGCGGGCGGCCGATCTCGGCATCGCCTTCCAGCTCTCGAACATCGCCCGCGACCTGCGCGACGATCACGAGGCCGGCCGGTGCTACGTGCCGGCCGAATGGATCGAGCTTTACGGCCTCGATCGGCAAGACCCCTTGCGGCCGGATCGCAGAGCCGCGCTGGTCGCGATCGCCGGCCGCCTCACCGATCTCGCCTTGCGCTACGAAGCCTCGGCTCAAGCCGGGGTGGCGAAGCTGCCGTTCCGGGCGCGCTGGGCGGTGCTGGCGGCGGCGCGGGTCTATGGGGCCATCGGCCGCCGGGTCGCCTCGCTCGGCGCTTCCGCCTGGGAGACGAGGGTGACGGTGCCGCGCCGGCAGAAGCTTTCCTTCCTTCTGCCGACGTTGGTCGAAGCGATCCGGACGCGCTGAGCCGATGGCGCATTTCGCGTTCATCGCGCCGCCGCTGCGCGGCCATTACCGGCCCCTTTCCCACCTCGCCGCCGAGCTGATCGCCCGCGGCCACCGCGCGACCTTCCTCCACCATGAAGATGCGGCGCCGCTGGTCGAGGCGGAAGGCGCCGGCTTCGAGGCGCTCGGACGAGGCGCGCCGCCGGTCGCGGGCTGGACCGATCCGATGGCGCGGATTCGCGGCCTGATCGGCCTCGGCGGCGCATTGGACGGGATGACCCGCTTCACCGACATGTTCTGCGGCGAGGCGCCCTCCGCCTTGCGCAGGATCGCGGCGGACGCGATGATCGTCGACCAGCTGGAAGCGGGCGGCGGCCTCGTCGCCGAGCATATGGGACTTCCTTTCGCCAGCATCGCCGTGACCGTGCCGATCAACCGCGAGCCCGGCGTGCCGCCGCCCTATGTCGGCTGGGGCTACGATCCGGGCGAGAAGGGGGTCAGGCGCAATGCCGGCGGCTGGCGGATCTCCGACCTTCTGATGCGCCGGGTCGGCGACGGGATCGAGCGCAACGCGGCGCGGCTCGGCCTGCCGCCCCGGCGGCGCCTCGACGATTGCCTGTCGCCGCGCCTCCAGATCTCGCAGATGGTGCGAAGCCTCGATTTCCCGCGAAGCCGCCTTCCGGCCTACTTCCACTATACCGGGCCTTTCCGCCGGGCGGCGCCGGACTCGTTCGAGCTTCCGCCGGGGGACGGGCGGCCGCTCGTTTATTGCACGCTCGGAACCCTCCAGGGTTCGCGCGCGGGCATTTTCCGCAAGGTGGCTCGGGCCTGCGCCAGGCTCGACCTGCGGCTTCTGATAAGCCAGGGGAATCGCGGCCGCCTGAAGCCCGGAGACCTTGCCGGCGATCCTCTCGTCTACGATTGGGTGCCGCAGGAGGCGGTGCTCGCCCGGGCCGACCTCATGGTCTGCCACGGCGGCATGAACACCGTGCTCGAGCCGCTCGCCGCGGGGTTGCCGATGGTCGTCATGCCGCTCGCCTTCGAGCAGTCGGCGATTGCCGCCCGCCTCGACGAGGCCGGGGTCGCTCGGACGCTGAGCTGGCGGACCTCGGTTCGCCGGCTGGCCGGGGCGATCGGCGAAGCGAGAGGTCCGGCTTTGCGGGAGCGCGCGCATGAGGTGCGGCTGGAAATGGACGAGGCGGGCGGCGTGGGACGGGCCGCCGACCTCATCGAGGCGGTGCTGATCTGAGCCGCTCGGCCGGAAGCCGCCACCACGGCGTCGCCGGCGACCGGTGATGCTCGTGATGATAGCCGAAATGGAAGCAGGTCAGGAGCGAGGCGAGCCAGCCGTAATCGCTGCTCCTGGCCCGGTGCCCGTCGGCGAACGCCTCGGCGCCGGACCGGTGCGGGAGGAAGGTCCCGAACAGGAAGAGCTGGAGCGAGGAGAGGATCGCGGGAAGCGCCCAGAAGAGCAGCAGGTTCGGGTAGGGCGCTCCGAGCAGGAAGGTGTAGACGCCGACCAGCGCCGTGAGCACGGCCAACTCGCGCCAGCCGAAATATTGCCGGAAGAAGGCCAGGTACCAGGGCCAGAAAGCGGAAGGACGGTCGGCGCTGAAGTCGGGATCGGCGGCGGTGCCGGGGCTTCGATGATGCTCGAAATGCTTGGGCCGGAGCCGGTCGAACGAGAAGCCCGCATACAGGGCGAGGGCCAGGCGCCCGGCCCAGAGGTTCACCCTCGGCCGGCCCGGCGCCAGCGAGCCGTGCATGGCGTCGTGGGCGACGATGAAGAGGCCGACGTTCAGCCAGCACAGGGCGAGGACCAGCAAAGGGGCGGCCGCGAGGCCGGCGCCTTCCAGCGGCAGTAAGAAGATGGAGCCGATATGGAGCGTCGCCCAGGCGAGGGCGATCGCCGCGGCCAAGGAGAGTCCGGTCGCGGTCTGTCGGGCACGGGTCACGGCCGAGACCGTCATCCCGGCCTTCGCCGGTATGACGTAGGGCGCGACGCCGGACCCGCCTCCTGCTCGCGCAGCCGCCGCCTCAGGCGGCGCACCGGCGGCGCGTAGAGGAAGCCGAACGACACCGCTCCGTCCCGGCCGCGCACGGCGTGGTGGAGCCGGTGGGCCTGGACGAGCCGCTTCAGATAGCCGCGCCTCGGGCTGAGCGCGAAGCCGAGGCGGCGATGCACCAGCCCGTCGTGGAGCAAGGTGTAGAGGAGGCCGTAGACGAGGGTGCCGGCGCCCACCCACCAGAAAGGCGGCCACAGCCGGGCGAGCAGGGTGAAGAAGAGCAGGCTGATCCCGGCGAAGACGAGGGCGTAGAGATCGTTGGTCTCGAACCGGCCTTCGCTCGGCTCGTGGTGGGAGCGGTGCCACCGCCAGCCCCAGCCGTGCATGACGTGCCGATGCGCCGCCCAGGCCGCCGCCTCCATGGCGACGACCGTTCCCAGGACGATGCCGAGCGCGACGATCCAGCCTCCTGCCATGAGCGCGAGATAGGACCGGCCCCGGGCCGCGTCCACGAAATGGCGCCCGATACGGTACAAAGCAGGTAGCAGGCGGCTTCTCGTCGGATCAGCCGTATCTTCGCCTACCCGTCACCCTCGTGGTAGCAGAATGGTGTATTCTTCTTTGGCTGCATGAGCAGTGCCGGACCCAGGCGGTCGCGAGACCGTTGCCGCTGCTGGCCCCGATGATGACGATGGCCTGACGATCGATCGGTTTGAGGCGTGGCCGCATCTCGTGCCTTTCGGTTCCTCAGGCTCCAACCCGCGACGTCGCGAAGCGTTGGTCGGCTTTGGGCCATCCCGGCTTTGCGAATTCCGACCTTTCGAGCACGCACCCCGAAACCGTGACTTTCGGCCTATGGTAATGCGGCTCGCGAAATGCCAGCATGCCCGCACCCCTTTGGGAGGAAATTGCCGTGGGCAGGATCGCAAGATTGGGTTCAGGAGCATTGGCCGGCGCCGCGGCGCTCGCGCTGTCGGCCGTGGCCGTCGCGCAGGCGAAGCAGGCACAGCCCACGGCCGCGAAGGCGCAGCCGCCTGTCGGGCTCGGGGTGGGACTTGAGGAAGATTCCGAAGGCGTCAGGATCGCCGGCGTCATCCCCGGCGGGACC
Source organism: Allosphingosinicella sp. (assembly GCA_030146745.1). The sequence goes on from JASLBD010000265.1 coordinate 13,371, forward strand.
GCGGCGGCGATGGGCATCCTGCCGGGGGACATCCTCCTTCAGGTCGGCGGCAGGGCGGTCACGGGACCGCAGGTGGTTAGCGAATACGTCCAGGGCCTGAAAGTGGGAGATGGCGTATCGGCTCTCGTCAGGCGCGAGGGGCGCACCGTCGAGCTGACGGGCAAAGCGGTGGCTCGCCCGGAGGCTCCGCCGCCGCCGCCCGACCGTTCCACGCCCGTCGAGGCGGGCGAGCTCCGCGAGACCTGGAACGATCGGGTGAGCCAGGGTCCCCCCGTCGGCGCGATGCCGGAGTTCGACGGCTGGAGCATGGGCGCCGCCATGCCCCTCCCGCGCTCCGAGCATTCGATCGCCGAATTCAACGGCAGGATCTGGGTGCTCGGCGGCTATCCGCCCGGGCGTCTGCCTTCCAACCTCGTCCAGATCTACGATCCGGCCACGAGCCGCTGGTCGCTCGGTCCGCGCCTGCCTCAGCCGATCCACCACACGCATGTCGCGGCGGTCGGCGGCAGGATCTACGTGCTGGGCGGCGAGATCGAAGGCGCGAGCACCGGAAAGCCGGAAGTCTTCGTGGCGAACGTCTGGATGCACGATCCGGCGGTCGGCGGCTGGGTGGCGCGTTCGCCGATGCCGACCGCACGCGGCGGCGGCGGCAAGGCCGTGATCGACGGTAAGATCTACGTCGCCGGCGGCCGCCCGCCCGGGGGCTCCGCCTTCGAGGTCTACGACCCGGCGACCGACAAATGGGAGAAGCTCCCCGACATGCCGACCCAGCGCAATCACCTCGCCATGGTCGCCCTGAACGGCAAGGTCATCGTCGCCGGCGGCCGCACCGGCCCGGGCGCCATGGCCGAGCGGGTCGACGCGGTCGAGATCTACGATCCGAAGACCCGCCGCTGGACCCGGGGCGCGCCGCTTCCGGCGCCCCGCGGGGGCGTCACCGGCGCGGCTCATGCCGGCTGCATGTTCGTCTTCGGCGGCGAGGGCGAGCGGACCCACGTGCTCGGCTTGACCCCCAGCACCTACGGCTACGACCCCCGCACCGACCGCTGGACCAAATTGCCGGACCTCCCGATCGCCGTCCACGGCCTCAAGGGCAGCGCGGTCATCGGCGGCCGCATCTTCCTGCCGGGCGGCGGCATCACGCTGGGCGGAAACAGCGGCACCAACGCCATGCAGGTGTACCGCCCGACGATGCGGTGCGAATGAGAGGCGTAGCCGCTTCCGCGTTGTTCCGGCGTGGCACGCGGTGCCGAACAGGCTAGGGTCGCTCTGCCACGAAGGAAGCCGGGAGAG
>JASLBD010000375.1 GCA_030146745.1 Allosphingosinicella sp.
TCGGCGTCGAGCACCTGCATCGAGCCTTTGACCAGTCTCTCCTCGGCGAGGAAGGAATCTTCCGCCCGGGCGATGACGTCGACCACGGCGTCGCCGATCGCAAGCACGTCGAGGCGGATGTCGGTCAAGGCGGCTCGCAGCTTTCGTGATCTGGACCAGGGAAGGGCCGCCTAGATGACGGGAGAATGGCTCGACGGAAAGCCCTTTTTGAAGGCTCCGAAAGCCGTTAGGCACGGCCTATGACCACAGAAGTCCCAGCCGCCGCGGCCGCCTCCGCCTCCGCCGCCTCCTCGAGCGGAGCGAGGGGAGGGGGCATTTCGCGCTCGCTTTTCGCTTACGCGATCTTCTACGGCGGCATGGTCTGCATCGCCGGAGTCCTGGCCAACAAGCAGGTCGCGCTCGGACCGCTCGGCGTCGAGGCCGGCATTTTCGCCTTCCTGCTCCTGGTCGTGGCCTCGAGCGCGGTCGCCGAGCTGTTCGGGCGGGAGACGGCGAACCGGCTCGTCCTGATCGGCTTCGCGCCTCTCATCTTCTCGATCCTGCTCGCCATCTTCGTCCTTGCGTTGCCCGCCGCGGACGACATGCCGCCGGACCGTCTCGCGGCCTTCGACACGATCATGAAGGGCACCCCGCGCATCTGGATCGCGGGGATCATCGCCTACGGGGTCTCGCAATTCCTCAACGTCACCATCTTCAGCGCTCTGCGCGGCAAGGGGGAGGGGCGGGTGGTATGGCTGAGGGCGGGCATCGCCGCGGTGCTTTCGCAGATCGTCGACACCCTGCTGTTCATCACCATATCCTTCTACGGCCTGTTCCCGATCGGCGACCTTCTGGTCGGCCAGATGCTCGCCAAGGTGGTGCTTTCCATCGTCCTCGTGCCGCCGCTCGTCTCGCTCGCCGTGGCCTTCGGGCGGCACCTCGACGGGCCTCGCGCCGCCAACCAAGCTTGATTTGTTCCGCGAGCGTAATCAGATACTTAGCCAGCGGTGCGGCATCGCTGCAACCCCCGATGACTTTTTTGCCGGGGGGCGCGGTTTGAGTCTTCGAATCGTCCCATTGGGGCTATAGCAGGCGCCGGGAACGAGGCGATTCTGCCTCCGAGGGGAATTAGCTACCATGAAGAAGCTCTCGCTGCTTTGGGCGACCACGGCGCTCGTCATGCCGGTAACGGCTTTCGCTCAGTCCACCGGTTCGGTGGACTTCGAAGAGGAAACGATCGTCGTCACCGGCACCCGGCAGGCCGAGGTGGTCGGCGTCACCGTGCCCGACACCAGCAAGGCCAAGGCCGTGCTCACCGACGAGTTCATCCAGCGCCAGACGCCGGGCCAGACGATCAACGACACGATCAACTACCTCCCGGGAGTCAGCTTCCAGAACAACGATCCGTTCGGCTCGTCCGGCGGCACGCTCACCATCCGCGGCTTCGATTCGACCCGCATCTCGCAGACTTTCGACGGCGTTCCGCTCAACGATTCGGGCAATTACGCGCTCTATTCGAACCAGCAGCTCGATCCGGAGCTGATCGAGCAGGTCAACGTCAATCTCGGCTCCACCGACGTCGACAGCCCCACCGCCGCCGCCACCGGCAGCACCGTCAACTACCGCACCCGCACTCCCTTCCGGGATTTCGGGGCGCGGCTCCAGGGTTCGATGGGCAGCTACGATTTCTTCCGGGTGTTCGGAGTTATCGACACCGGCGAGATCACGTCCTTCGGTACCCGCGCGTTCGTCGCGGCGAGCGCGGCCTCCAACGACGCCGTCTACGGCAATCGCGGGCAGATCGATAAAAAGCAGTATAATGCGCGGATCTACCAGCCGCTCGGCTCGGGCGGCGATTTCGTCTCGATCGCCGGCCACTTCAACAAGAACCGCAACAACTTCCAGGGTTCCGTCGGCCTGCGCCTGGATCGCGATCCCTCGGGAGGGTTCCCGGAAAACGAGGCGGAAGCCGATTACACCATCGCCCGCTGCCAGATCGACACTCCTCAGCCCGGGGTCCGTGACACCCCGAACGCGTGCGGCACCGACTTTTCCGAGCGTTATAATCCCTCGGATACGGGCAACATCCGAATGCAGTCGCGCTTCACGCTCGCCGACGGCCTCATCCTGACCATCGATCCGAGCATGCAGTTCGTTTCCGCGAACGGCGGCGGCACGGTCAACGGCGAGGAAGGACTTCGGGACGTCGACCCGCGGCCGGGCGCCTTCGTTTCCAACCAGACCGGTTTCCTGGGCGGCCGCCCCTATTTCGGCCGCGACATCAACGGCGACGGCGACACACTGGATACCGTCAGCGTCCTCTCGCCCAGCCAGACCAAGACCCGCCGCCGGGGCGTGATCGCGTCGCTGCGCTACGACATCAACGAAAGCCACAGCGCCCGCATCGCCTACAGCTACGACCGGGCGCGGCACCGGCAGACCGGCCAGGTCGGATTTCTGGGTGTGAACGGCGAGCCGTTCGACGTCTTTCCGGTCAACGATCCGGCCGCGGACCGCAACGGCAACGTCCTTCAGAAGCGCGATCGCCTCTCCTTCGCGATCCTCCACCAGATTTCGGGCGAGTATCGCGGCGAGTTCATGGACGACCGGCTCGTGGTTACCGCCGGCGTGCGAGCGCCGTTCTTCACCCGCGACCTCAATAATTTCTGCTTCACCTCCAGCGCCACCGGCTTCGTCGAGTGTTTCGGGAGCAACGCCGCCGGCGAGCAGGCCTACGCAACTGCAAATCCGAATATCCAGGGGCCGCAGCAGCGCAAGCTGAAGTACAACGCGATCCTTCCGAACGTCGGCTTCGTCTTCGATATCACCCAGCAGCTCAGCACGTTCGCAAACTATTCGCGCGGGCTTCAGGTGCCGGGGACGGACAACCTCTACAACAGCTTCTTCTTCGCCCCGGGCACGGCCTCGGCCCGCCCCCGGCCGGAGAAGAGCGACAATTTCGATGTCGGCCTGCGCTACCGTTCGGGTTCGCTTATCGCCCAGGCCAGCGGCTGGTACACCAAGTTCACCGATCGTCTGGCCTCGGCCTACGATCCGGAAACGGACCGCACACTCTACCGCAACCTCGGCACGGTCGACAAATACGGCATCGATGGCAGCGTCGCCTACGAAGTCATTCCGCAGCAGCTGCAATTCTACGTTTTCGGCTCGTATCTCTGGTCGAACATCCGCGACAACGTCCAGGAGGATATCGTCAACGGCGTGCCGACCTTCCAGCCCACCAAGGGCAAGCGGGAAGGCGGCGCTCCGGTCTACACCTTCGGCGGCCGGGTCCAAGGCCGTCTGGGACCGGTCGAGATCGGCGTGCAGGCGAAGCGCACGGGACCGCGTTTCGTCAACGACGTGAACCTGCCGATCGTCCAGACCGTCGGCGGCGTGGCGAACACGGTCGTCTATCCGGCCAAGACTCCGGCCTATACCGTCGTCGATCTCGACGTCCGGGTGCCGCTGGACTTCCTCGGAGCCAATGAGAAGACCTGGTTCCAGCTCAACGTGTCGAACCTGTTCGACAAGCTCTATGTCGGCGGATTCACCGCCAACCTTCCTGCCAACCGGGTCCCGTTCGCCCAGATCGGCGCTCCGCGCGCGATCATCGGGACGCTCGTCGTCGGTTTCTGATCGAGGCCCTCAAAAAAAACCGCCGCGGCAGCGATGCCGCGGCGGTTTTTTTGTGCCCGCGAGGCCGAAGTCAGGCCCGGCGGCGCTTCTTCGGCGGCCCTTCGGAGTGGGTGATGCTCCGGATCGGACAGCGGAATCCCTCCGCCCGGATGGCGCCGTAGCGGTCGAGCTGGTCCGCGCCCGAAGTCTCGAACCCGAGCGTCGTGGCGCTGTGGATTCGGCACGGCCCCATCGTGCTCACCAGGAACCAGGCGCCGCTGGGGCCGCGCAGGTAGAGCTGTTCCGGGGCCGCGGCGACCCATTCGATGATGCCGTCGCGCTTGACGAACGGGATCACGGCCTCCTCGCCAATTTGCGGGGCCCGGGCCGAGGCGCAACCGCTCAGCACGATCAATGACAGGATCAGGTTTTTCGGCAGACGCATCCTACACCTCCATCCTCGAAGGTAGGCGCCCGATCCCCGCTTCGCCAGACCTGCCGTACCGTCCCGCCGGTCAGATATCGCATTTTCGCTTCAAACCGGCTCCAACCGCCGGTCCGCATGAGGGCCGGATGCGGCCATTCAGGCGTTGCTGGACGCGGCGCGGCCATTCGACTCTCGTCTGCAACGTCCACTCCTACTAAGACACGCCGATGGAAACCGACTTCGCCGCGTCCGCGACACTGGCGCCGACTCGATGAAATGCCTGATCATCGCGGCGGGGCAGGGGACTCGATTGCGCGGCATCGCCCCCTCCAAGCCTCTCGCCCGAGTGGCCGGCCGGCCGCTCATCGAACATGTCGTGGCAGCGGCGGTGGCCGGCGGAGCGACCGAATTCGTCGTCGTCACCGGCTACGAGCCCGAGCCTCTCGAGCTGTTCCTCGGCTCGCTCGCCGGCCGGACCGGCCTGGCCATCGAGATCGTTCGCAACGAAGACTGGGCCCGTCCGAACGGAATTTCCGTCCTCGCCGCCGCGCCCCGGCTCGGCTCCGAATTCATCCTGCTCATGTCCGATCACCTCTTCGATCCGGAAATCCTGAGCGACATGATCGCCGCCGACCGCAAGGGCGCCGCTCTGACCCTCGCCGCCGATCAGGCCGTCGACAATCCGCTGCTCGACCTCGACGACGCGACCAAGATCGAGCTGGGGGAGGAGGGCCGGATCCGGCGCATCGGCAAGACCCTGCCGGATTACGACGCAATCGACACCGGCATCTTCATCGCCACGCCCGAGCTTCTCGAAGCGCTTCGGGCCAGCCTCGCCGCCGGAGGCGCCGGGTCGCTCTCCGATGGCGTCCAGGCGCTGGCGGATTCGGGCCGGGCCTTCACCCGGGACACAGGCGGCCGCTGGTGGCTGGACGTCGACGACGAGGCCGCGTTCGCCAAGGCGGAGGCGGCGCTGGGTTAGCATATCGATCCTCCCCTGCATTGCAGGGGAGGGGGATTCTAAGTTCCCTCGAGCGGCGAGAGGCCCCGCAACCCCTCGACATAGGCCCGCGCCTTCGCCGCCGTCTCCTGCGGCGACTGTCCCGGCTTGTAGAGGCCGGAGCCGAGGCCGAAGCCCTGGGCCCCTGCCTCGAGCCAGGGCCGCATGTTGCCGGGGCTGATTCCGCCGACGGCCAGCAAAGGCACGTCCCTGGGCAGCACCGCCCTCTGCGCCTTCACGACCGCCGGGGCCGCGCCCTCGGCCGGGAAGAGCTTCAGCCCCGTCGCCCCGGCGCGCAGCGCGGCGAAGGCCTCCGACGGCGTGAAGAAGCCGGGGAGCGAGACCAGGCCCGCCGCCACAGCCGCCTCGATTACCGGGGCGAAGGTGTTGGGCGAGACGATCACGCGGCCGCCGGCGTCGCTCACCCGCGCCACGTCGGAAGCTTCGAGCACGGTGCCCGCGCCGATCAGGGCGCTCTCCCCGAAGCGCCGCGCCAGCCGCTCGATGCTGGCGAAGGGGTCCGGCGAGTTGAGCGGTACCTCGATGATCCGGATGCCCGCTTCGAAGATCGCCTCGCCGATCGCTTCGGCCTCGGCGGGTTCGACCCCGCGGATGATCGCCACCAGCGCACATTCGCCCAGCCGGCGCCGGAGTTCTTCGCCAGGGTTCATCGCAACAGCTCCACCAGATGTTTGAGGCCGGCCAGGAAGGCCGCTTCCCCGTCGATCTCCGGCGAGGACCGCCCCGCCGTCGCGAGGGCGGCGCCGAAGAGGCGGGTAAGCTCGGGGCTGCCGACCGTCACCACTTCGCTTTCTCCGGCGAAGCGCAGGCCCACCTTGAGATCGGCTCCGATCAGAAGGCCGCTGACATAGGCGCCCGCCTCTTCGAGCGGCGCCTTGCCGAGCAGGGCGCGGGCCCGGACCGAGAATAATTCGGCGGTGAGGTCGTCCCTGTCGAGGCCGTGCCGGACGCCCGCCTCGAAGGCGCGGCCCGGCTCCACCGACCCCGCGAGCAGATCGGCGAGGATGGAGTGCTCCTTCAGGAGATTGAACAGCTCGCCCGTCATCACCGTCCTGAAGGCGGCGATCCGCCCGTCCTCGAGCCTGACCCATTTATTGTGGGTGCCCGGGTGGCACAGGATCGAGTCGGGCCCGATCCACCCCTCGGCATAGGCGCCGAGCAGCTGGACCTCCTCGCCGCGCATCACGTCCGCCGCGCCGTCCAGGTCGAAGGACACTCCGGGCACGATCGCCGCCCGCTCCCCATCGATCCAGTGCAGCCGCGCGGCGAGCTCGGGCAGTCCGGCGGGGCAGGGGACATAGGGCGTCTCCACCCACCCGCGATTCGAGCCGATCATCCCCGCCATCAGCATCGGCAGGTCGCCGAGCCGGTCGCGAATCCCGGCCACGGCTTCGTGGAAGCCGCCTTCGGGCACTGCGAGAATGCCCCCGTCGTCCTCCATCTCGCCCGCCACGGCCCCGCCCGGATCCAGCCGCCAGGCGCGCCGGTTGGTCGTGCCCCAGTCGACGGCGATATATCCTTCGGCCCAGTCCGTGCGCATTCCGCGCCGTTAGCGCCGTCGGCGGGACCAGCCTAGAAGTTTCGCTTCTTCTGTCATCCCGGCGAAGGCCGGGAACCCATGAACACGGCCGGTTGGAGGATAGGCACGGCAGCGTTCATGGATTTCCGGCCTTCGCCGGAACGATGGGGACGAGACATGCTTTCGTCCGAACCTTTTTTCCGTTCGGCCGCGCGCTTCGGGCTGGCACCGCCGCCGCCCGCGCGTTAGCCGGGGCAACGCCTATCACCCAGGAGGGCCGTCATCGCCAATTTCATGTTCGCGACCGGGATCGAGAACAGCATCCCGACCATCAACGGCGGCCGCACCCGCGTCGACCAGATGGAGGTGTGCGGCCATTACCGGCACTGGCAGACCGACTTCGACTGCGTCGACGAGCTCGGGATCCATTTCCTCCGCTACGGGCCGCCGCTTCACCGCACCCTGCTCGGCCCGAACAAGCACGATTGGGAATTCGCCGATCTCAGCTTCGCCGAGCTGAAGCGGCGCAACATCACGCCGATCGTCGA
>JASLBD010000434.1 GCA_030146745.1 Allosphingosinicella sp.
GATCGTCAGCGGGGCCGAAACCTGGATCGTCGCCGAAGCGGGATCGAGCGAGGCGACGGCCACGTTGCCGTAGCTGCCGGTCAGCGCGCCCGCGGGAATCGTGTTCACCTTGTCTCCCGGCGAGGTGACGGTGGTCGTCACCGTGTAGGTGCACGTGCTCCCGGCCGGGACGGTGGCCGCCGAGACCGCGAAGCTGCCGCCGTTGGCGGCGGCGGCCATCGTCGCCGTCGTGCAGCTCCTGGCCGGGTTCGGCGCGGCGGCGTTGACGAGCCCGCCCGGATAAGTGTCGGTAAAGGCCATCCCGTCCAGCGCGAGGTCGGGATTGTTGTTGGTGACGGCGACGCTCATCACGCTCGGAGCGCCCGGATTTATGGGCGAGGTCCCGAAGCTCTTCGCGATCGTGGGCGTGCACTCGCATCCCGCCGAGACTCCGACGACCGCCGAGGCGACGATGGTGGCGGTCGTCCCGCTCGATCCCGACAGGGCGCCGTAATTCAGTCCGCCGGAAAAGCCGCCGCTCGCCGTCGTGCCGGCCGATCCGCCCCAGACGGAGGCGGAGAGGGGGGCGATCCCGTTCGAGGCGACATAGCCGCCGCCGCCGCCGCCGCCGGGCCCGTGGGGGGCGCCGCCGCCGGTGTTGGAGCCGCCGTCGCCGCCTTCGGCCTGGACCGAGAGGGTTCCGCCGCCGCTGTTGCGCAACACTGTGACCAGCACCGTCCCGCCCGCGCCGCCGCCGCCGGTGCCGTCGTTGCCGACGGTGGAATTGGCGGACGCGCCGTTGGCCGAAACCGAGCCGCTGCCGGCGATCTCGCCCGCGCGAAGGATGACGATGCCGCCGCCCGCCGCGCCGCTCGACGCGAAGCCGGCCGGGCTTCCGCTATTGTTGTTGTTGGTGCCGGCGCCGCCGCCGCCGCCCATCGCCAGCCGGGCGCTGCCGTTGGGAGCGGTGGCGCCCGGATGCCCGCCGGTCTGGGGGCACGAGCTGGCGAATGTCGGGCACCAGGCGTGTCCGCCCCGGCCTCCCTGGCCGCCGTTGCCGCCGCCGCCTCCGCCTGCATTCTGATCGTTCGCGTCCGGGTTGCCGTCGTTGCCGCCCCCGCCCGCGTTGCCCGGTGCGCCGCGCCCGTTCGAGCCGTTGGGATAGCCTTCGAAATTGGTATCGAGCAGGGCGCCCTGATCGGCGACGTAGGTCGGGGTGCCGGCGATGCCTTCGCCCTTGGCGGCGTGGGCCGGCCGCGTCGCCTGGCTGCGATAGTCGGTGCTGGAAGGATTGTTCGACCCGCTCTGGGCAAGCGCCCCGCCGCCGCGGAAGCCCCGGCCCGACGCGTTGAGGGTCCCTCCGGCGAAGGTCAGGCGGTCGGCGACGTCGATGGCGAGCACGCCGCCCGTCGAACCGTTCCAGGGAAGCGCGTCGACGGTACCGGAAACCGCGGCGTTGGCATATTGCGGCACCCGGATCACCTGGAAGCTGCGCCGGCCGGCCGAGTTGGTCGGGTTCGCGTTGACATAGGAATTGAGGAGGCCGCCGCCGGAGCCGCCGACGATGGTCACCGTGCCCCCGCCCACCCCGACGGCGCTCGCGGCACGGACGAATTCGTAGAGTCCGGTCTGGCCGACGGCGGTGTAGCCGTTGGCGTAGGTGCTCGAGGTTCCGTCGCCATAGGAAGCGTTGTTGCTCGAGCTGATCGCCGCGCCCTGCATCTGGATGACGAGCAGCATGTCGCCCACCGCGATCGGCGTGGCGGCGCCGCTCGCCGCGCCCAGCGAGATCACGTTCGCCCCCGAATTGACGCTCGAGGCCCCGGGGAAATAGGTGTTGACCACGCCCGACAATGCGCCGGTTCCGTTCGCCCCCGGCCGTGCGCACTGCTCGGCTAAAGCGGCGGTCGCGAACATGGTCAGGAACAAAGTGACCAGTAGGAAGATGCGCTGCCTCACCGGCGTGCGATCCCGAGGTTTTCGAGGCTGAGCTGGTCGAACTTGAAGCGCATCGTCACATAGGGGCCGCTGCGCGTGTAGCGGGCTTCCTCGAAGTCGCGGTCGTGGAAGCCGGCGACGTTCCAGCCGACCGACAGCCAGCCGTTCTCGAACGGCGTGAAGCCGAGGCTCGGGCCGGCCGACCAGGCGAAGCCGTCGCCGTCGAGGCCGCCGCGGACGGTGCCCGCGAAGCCGACGTCGATCGTGTCGGAAAGGTCGAAGCGCAAGTCCGCTCCCACGACGTTGCTCCACCCTTTGATGTCTTCGTTCCCGAGCGACTCCGAGACGTAGCGCGAACCCCAGAAAAGCGAGATTTCGGAACCGCCCGGAGACGACCCGCCTTCTGCCGAATAATTGATTGAAAGGGCGTTAACCAAACGCCGCGATCGGGCGTCGCCGCTGACCGCCAGCGGAATCCCGATGGGCCCCGGCCGGCCGGCGACGGCGCCGGTCACCCGATCCTCGCGAAGCTCGAGCTTCTCCAGCCACGACCAGCGGCTGCCGGCGGGGCGATGGGCCCAGCTGACCTGCAGGTTGGCGGTTCGGGTCTCGGCGCCGTCCGCGCTTTTGGCGACGAACCAGTTGAGCGCGCCGCCGACCGCTTCGCCTTCGCCCATCTGGCGCAGCGCGGCGGCGGTGAGACCGTAGCGGTCGCCCTGGTCGCCGGCGCGATATTCGGCCCGGGCCGTGGCGCTCCAGCGATCGGCGCGGTAGGTGGCGCCGGCGGTGACGGCGGTGAAGTCCTCGGTGATCGAGCCGCCGGCGACGCCGCCGACGAAGCCGCCGCTGGCGACCGGGTGGAGCGGATTGAGGACCCGGTCCGGGTCGATGCCGCCCAGGGTCTTGTTGGCGTCGATCGAGGCGTCGACCGACCAATGCTCGTTAAGAGCCAGCGACTGGGACAGGCCGAAGGCGGCGAAACTGCGCGGGCCATATTCGGCGATGTCCTGGACATTGCCGCTGAGCGCGATCCGGGCGCCGGCCCAGGGCTGGACGTCGAAGCCCAGGCGCGCGGTGCGGGCGTCGATCTTCTCGCCGTCGGCGATCTCGTAGGCGCCGACGAGCTGGATTGCGCTGGTGACGGCGTAGCGGGCGCTGAGCCGGTGGCGGGCCGGGAAGTCGATGCTCTCCGAATTACCGAGCGGGATCTCGGTCTGGCCGTCCAGCTCCAGCTTGTTGTCGAGCAGGCGTTTGGTGGCGCCGAGCGTGAGCAGGGTCGAGCGGGCGCTCCGGCCGTCGGCGAGCCGGTCGTCGGCGAAGGTGAGGCCGGCGCGGCCGGCGAGGTCCGGCCGGCGATATTCGATGAGGGCGCGGGCGGCGATCCGGCGGGCGCCGCTGCCGAGATAAGCTTCGTGCCAGGCGCTTCCGATCAGCGACCAGGTGTCGCCGAAGCGGGCCCGGGCGTCGAGCCCGAACTTGCGGGTGCCGTTCTCGGCGGCGCCGGTCTGGCCGAGGCCGAAGCCGGCCTCGCGCTCGCGGGCGTAAGCGAGCAGGTCGATTCGGGAGCCGTGATGCTCGGCCTCGACCTGCCAGGCGGTGGCGGTGCCGCCCGAGGGAGTTGCCGAGCCGGCGTTCGCCTCGTTGTCGCTGACGGCGATTTCGGCGCGGATCTCGGTGGAGAGGTTGGGGCGGTAGCGGACGTCGGCGCCGGCGAGGTTGGTCCGGGCCTCGCCGTTGGAGTCGCTGATGGCGGTCGCAGCGACCTGGACCTTCCGGTCCTTGCTCCGCCAGCTCGCCCGGCCGCCGGCATTGACCGTGCGGCTGGCGATTCCGTCGACTTCATAATCGGCAATGATGAACTGCGGGTCCAGCGCCGGGCTTCGGCTGAGGATCGGCTCCTTGAAGCGCAGGATGCCCGACTGATAGTCGATGTCGTAATCGACGTGGCGGACAAGCAGGCGGCGCTCGACGATCCGGTCCGAGCGGAGCCGGTCGCGCACCTCGATCCAGACCCGCTCGGAATTGGCGAGGATGTTGCGGGCGCCCAGGGCATAGGGGCCGCTGAGGCCGTTGCCCTGGATTTCGTCGTGGCGGTGCCGGTTCGGGCTGTCGGCGGCGAAAGCGGTCGCCGACACCCGGTCCGAGCGATATTCGGCTTTGACGCCGTTGAAGGCGCGGACGTAGCGGGCGAGCTCGGGCTCGTCGATGCCGGTCTCGTAATCGCCGAACAAGGCGTAGAATTGCGGCCGCTCCAGCTTCAGATAGAGCTTGCGGACCGATGCGGCGTCGTAGCGGCGCTCGCTCCGGTCGGCGTAG
>JASLBD010000435.1 GCA_030146745.1 Allosphingosinicella sp.
ACGGCCCTGCTCGCCGCCCTGTTCGTCCTCGTCACGCTGCGCCCCGGCACGCCCACCGGCGAAAGCCCGCTGGTCCGCCGCCTCGTCTACGTCTGGATCGCCCAGAACGTCGTCCTCGTCGCCTCCACCATGCTTCGGACCTTCGACTATATCGAGGCTTATTCGCTGACCCGGCTGAGGATCGCCGCCCTGGTCTGGATGGCGCTGGTGGCGGTGGGCCTCGTCCTCATCTGCGTCCGCCTCTGGCGCCGCAAGAGCGGCCCCTGGCTGATCAACGCCAACCTCGCCGCCGCTCTGATCGCACTGACCGTCTGCTCGGCCGTCGATCTCGGCGCCGTCGCCGCCCGCTGGAACGTCCGCCACGCCCGCGAGGCCGGCGGCGCCGGGGTCCGGCTCGACCTTTGCTACCTCAATGAACTCGGCCCCTCCGCTTTGCTTCCCCTCATCGAGCTGGAGAGCCGTCCGATCGCCCCCCGCTTCCGCGAGCGGGTGAGCTGGACGCGCAACCTGATCATGGACCGTCTCGCCACTTCCCAGTCCGACTGGCACGGCTGGACGTTCCGCAACGCCCGCCGCTCGGCCGAGGCCAGGAGTCTGCTGGCCGAGCGCCGCCTGCCCCGCTTCTCGGCCGACATCCGCGGCTGCGACGGCCGGCGGGTGGCCGTTCCAGGCTTTGACACGCCACGCCCGGGGATGTGACATGTACGCGATGAGCCACAAGATCCTCGTCGTCGACGACGACGCCCATATCCGCCAGCTGCTCGCCTTCGCGCTCGGCAAGGCGGGGATGAAGACCACCGAAGCCGGGGACGGCGAGGCGGCGCTCAAGGAGGTCGAGCGCGAGCGGCCCGACCTCATCGTCCTCGACATCAACATGCCGCGGATGGACGGCCTCGAAGTCTGCCGCCGGCTGCGTGCCGAGGGCGATTTGCCCATCCTCTTCCTCTCCTCGCGCGACGACGAGATCGACCGGGTGCTGGGCCTCGAGCTCGGCGGCGACGATTATGTCGTCAAACCCTTCTCCCCCCGCGAAGTCGTCGCCCGGGTCAGCGCCATCCTCAAGCGCGGCGGCCGCGCGCTTGCCGAGGCGGGTCCGAAGGCGGCGCTGGGCCACAACCGGCTGCGCCTCGATCCGGAAGCCTGGGAGGCGCATTGGGACGATGCCCAGGTGCCGGTCACCGTCACCGAGTTCCAGCTCCTCCAGCTGCTCGCCAGCCTGCCCTCCAAGGTCTTCACCCGCGACGCCATCATCGACCGGCTCCACGGCCCCGGCTTCGCCATCACCGACCGCACGATCGACAGCCACATCCGAAACCTGCGCGCCAAGTTCGCGAGCCTGGGCGGAGGCGACCTGGTCGAGACCCGCGCCGGCATCGGCTACCGGATCGGCCGCTGCCTCGGGCAGGATCCCGCTTGATCCGACCGCTGAAGGATTATGCCAAGCGCCACTGGCCGGCGCTCAGGCTTCGCACCCTGCTCTTCCTCACCTTGCTGTTCGTCGCGGCCTTGCCCGGAATCGGCGCGGTCTTCCTCCGGGTCTACGAGAACACGCTCGTCCAGCAGACCGAAGCCGAGCTGATCGCCCAGGGCGCGGTGCTGGCCGGCGCCTATCGCGCCGCCTGGCCGGAACCCTTCACCGACCCGCCGCCGGGGCCGCTCAATCCCGAGCGTCCCACCATCGACCTGCGCTCGATGCCGGTGCTCGCCGCCCAGCCGGACGCGCGGCCGGCGCGCCGGCCTCCCGGCCCCGGCGCCGCCAGGGCGGCCGCGGCGCTGAAGCCGGTGGTGGTCGACACGGCCCGGACGACCCTCGCATCGGTTCGGCTGATGGACGCGCGCGGCACCGTGGTGCTCGGACGGGGCGATATCGGCCGAAGCTACGCCCACCTGCCCGAAGTCGCCGCCGCGGCGACCGGCCAGACCCGCACCGTGCTTCGCGAACGCGGCGACTACCGGCCGCGCTACGCGCTCGAATGGCTGAGCCGGGCGTCGAACATCCGGGTCCATTACGTCCGACCGATCGTCGCCGGCGGCGAGGTCATCGGGCTGCTCATGCTGAGCCGGAGCCCGCGCGGCCTGTTCCTCGGAATCTATCAGGATCGGGGCAAGATCGCGCTCGGCGTCGCCCTCATCTTCCTGACCCTGCTGGTGCTCGCCGGCCTGCTCTCGCGCGGCATCTCGCAGCCGATCGAGGCCTTGAGCGAGGCGACCCAGAACGTCGCGCGCGGGGCGGTGGCGGTGCCTGAGCCGCCGCCGACCGCGGCGATCGAGATCCGCAACCTCTACGTCAACTTCGCCCTCATGGCGGACAGGATCGAGCGGCGCTCGCGCTATCTCAAGGACTTCGCCGCCGCAGTCAGCCATGAGCTCAAGACTCCCATTACCGGCATCAAGGGCGTGCTCGAGCTGCTCGCCGAGCATCCGGAGATGAGCGACGAGGAGCGCCGCCGCTTCCTTTCCAACGCCGGCGCCGACGCGGATCGCCTGTCGCATTTGCTTCGCCGGCTGCTCGACCTCGCCCGCGCCGACATGGCGGTCGCGCCCGAGGACGCTGCAAGCGTCGTCGGTCCGGCAGCGCTGAAGGTTGCCGACGCGCACCGTCGCAGCGAATTTCGAGTCGATGCGGATCTCGCCGGCCTGCCGCCGGTCACGGCACCGCCCGAGTTGCTGGAGTCGGTGCTCGAGACGCTGGTCGAGAACAGCCGCCAGGCGGGGGCGGCGCGCGTGTCCATCGAGGGCAACGTCAGCCGCGGCCAGGTCCGGCTGCGCGTGTCCGATGACGGTCCGGGCGTACCGCCCGCCGATCGCGAGCGCATCTTCGAACCCTTCCACACCGGCCGGCGCAGCGAAGGCGGATCGGGGCTCGGCCTTTCCATCGCTAGGTCGCTTCTCGCTTCCTGCGGGGGGACGATCGTCAGCCTGGACGTGAAGCAGGGAGCGGCCTTCGAGCTGATGTTGCCAGCAGCAAAACGGTAGATTCGCAGCCGGCAGCGGCGTGACGGGCGTCACGCGAATAGGCCTCGACCTTTCGTATTGAGAAGATCAGTATCCGATCCACTCGGGTGGGGGAGGACGATGTGCCTGGACGCTTGATCATGACTTTCGCCGGCGCGGCGCTGCTCGGCGGGTGCGCCGCGGCGCCGCTGGCGCCCGCGACCACGCTCGCCGACGCCGGGCTCAAGGCCACCGGCAGCTTCAGCGCCGAGGTCAGGAACGTCGCCACCCAGCTTCGCGAGGCCGATGCCGCCGACAGCTTCACCCGCACCTGGGAACAATGCCAGAGCCCGGCGCCGGGGGCCTGCGTCCCCTCCGTCAGCCCGGAGCGCCTCTCGATCCAGCGTAACGGGCTGGCGGATGTCGTGGACCTTCGGGCGAGGGCGATCGATCAGCTCGGCGGCGCCTATGCCGCGCTCAAGCAGGAAGCGTCCTACGACCAGAGCACCGACCTCCAGGGCGCGACCCAGTCCGCGATCGATTCGGCGAACAGCTTCGGTCAGGCCGCCGCCGCTCTGAACCGGGGCAAGCGCTTCATTCCGGCGGTCCCCGGCGACGTCGGAGCGCTGCTGGACTTCGGCTTCGGGGCGCTTGGCGAGCGTCTCCAGCGCAAGCGGATCCTGCGCGCCAATCGCGAGATCGCCCAGGCGGTCCTTCAGCTCCGCAACGGCATGCAGAACGAGCTGGAAGTGTTCCTGACGCTCGACGACTATCTGGTCGGCAAGCGGGCCGCGGCCCGATTGGTCTTCTACGACGCCAAGCTGACCTCGCCGATGACGATCATGACCCCGCTCGCCGAGCAGCTCGACGTCACCCTGGTTCCCGATGCCGAGAGCACGATCGCCGGCAGCGAGGCGCTTCGGACGGCCCTCAGGGCGACGATGATGGCCAATTCGAGGGTCGAGGTGCTGGAAGCCCAGGGCCGCTATCGAGCGGGCATCGCCGGCCTCGACGCCCTTCTGCGCCAGCACCGGGAGCTCGAGACGAAGAAGAGCGTGACGGTGGGTGACGTCGAGCGGATCATCGACCAGCTCAACGCCTCGCTCGCCAAATACGCCACCCAGGCACCACCGCCGCCGCCGCCACAGCAGGGGAATTGAGAGCCATGCCCAGCACCGCGAACCAGAGGCTCACCGTAATCTACAATGCCTACAAGATCGCCTTCGCCCGGCGCGCCTCCGACTTGAGGGAAGCGACGACGGCGGAGCAGGTTCACGCCATCATGGCCAATGTCGACGCGCTGGAAGGCAGCTATCTCGACGCCGCCCGGCAATCCCTCGACGCCACCGGGCCGGACATCGAGGCCTGCTACCAGGCGGCCCTGTCCACCACCGCCGCGGTCGAGCGCGCCTACGCGCAGGGCAAGGCGCTCGCCGAGCGGATCACCGCCGTGTCCGGGGTGGTGGCGGCCGTCGGCAATCTGGTGACGAAGGCCGCCGGGATGGCGGTATAGCTGCATAATTCCTCCCCGGCATTTGCCGGGGAGGGGGACCGCGCAAAGCGCGGTGGAGGGGTTCTTGCTGACTCAGAAAGAACCCCTCCACCAGGCTTCGCCTGGTCCCCCTCCCCGCGAAACCGCGGGGAGGAATTAGCGGCCTCCTATTCGAACTCCAGTATCACCGCGTCCACCGCCAGGCTGTCGCCGGGCTTGGCCGAAACCGATTTCACGGTTCCCGCTTTCTCGGCCCTCAGGATATTCTCCATCTTCATCGCCTCGACCACGGCGAGCGGCTGCCCCGCCTCGACCTTGTCGCCTTCGCCGACGTTGAGGGCGGTCAAAAGACCGGGCATCGGGCAGAGCAGGAATCTGGAAAGGTCGGGCGGCACCTTCTCGATCATGAAGCGGCTGAGCTCGGCGACATGGGCCGGCAGCACCTCGACGCGGTGGGAGGCGCCGCGGGTCGTCAGCCGCCACTGCCGGCCGCGGCGCGCGACCTGGACGATCCGGCTGCGTCCGTCGATATTGCCCTTGAACAGGCGCTGGCCAGGCTCCCAGCGGCCGATCATCTCGCGCCCCTCGCCTCCGTCCAGATAAGCGAGCAGGCCGCCCTCGAAGCCGTCGAACCTTACCGAGAAGCTGCGCCCGCCGAGCCGGACCACCCGCTCCTCCGGCGGAGCCACCGGCGCTCCGAGCTGTCCGCTCACCGAGCAGGCATGGGCTTCGGTCTCCATCGCCAGCATCGCCCCGATCGCCGCCAGATCCTCGATCAGGGCATCGTCCGCGGGCGCGCCCTCGAAGCCTTCCGGATATTCCTCGGCGATGAAGCCGGTGGTCAGCCGCCCCTCCCGGAAACGCGGGTGCTGCATCAGGGCGGAGAGGAAATCGACATTGTGGCCGATCCCCTCGATCACGAAGGAATCGAGCGCTTCCACCTGGCGGTCGATCGCCGCCTCCCGGGTGGGCGCCCAGGTGATCAGCTTGGCGATCATCGGATCGTAGAACATCGAGACCTCACCGCCCTCCTCGACCCCGTCGTCGATTCGGGTCACCCCCTCCTCCGCCGCCGAAGCCGCCGGGGTCCGATAACGCACCAGCCTTCCCGTCGACGGCAGGAATCCGCGATAGGGGTCCTCGGCATAGACCCGGTTCTCGATCGCCCAGCCGTTCAGCTTCACCTCGTCCTGGCCGAAGGGAAGCTTCTCGCCGGCCGCGACCCGGATCATCAGCTCGACGAGGTCGAGGCCGGTCACCTCCTCGGTCACCGGATGCTCGACCTGGAGCCTCGTGTTCATCTCGAGGAAGTAGAAGCTTCGGTCGGCGCCGGCGATGAACTCGACGGTGCCGGCGCTGAAATAGCCGACGGCGCGAGCGAGGGCGACGGCCTGCTCGCCCATCGCCTTGCGCATCTCGGCCGTGACGAAGGGCGACGGCGCCTCCTCGACCACCTTCTGGTGGCGCCTCTGGACCGAGCATTCCCGCTCGCCGAGGTAGAGGAGGTTGCCCGCCTTGTCGCCGATCAGCTGGATTTCGATGTGGCGCGGATTCTCGACGAATTTCTCGATGAACACGCGGTCGTCGCCGAAGCTCGCCAACCCCTCGCGCTTGGTCGCCTCGAAGCCTTCGCGGACGTCCGTCTCGCTATAGGCGAGCCGCATCCCCTTGCCGCCGCCGCCGGCCGAGGCTTTCATCATCACCGGATAGCCGATCTCGCCGGCGATCCTCACCGCATGCTCGGTATCGTCGATCTCCCCGACGAAGCCGGGGACGACGCTCACCCCCGCCTCGCGCGCCAGCTTCTTCGATTCGATCTTGTCGCCCATCGCCGCGATCGCGCCCGGCGGCGGCCCGATGAAGGCGATCCCCGCCGCCTCCAGCGCCCGGGCGAAGCTCTCGCGCTCGGACAGGAAGCCGTAGCCGGGATGGACCGCCTCGGCGCCGGTCGCGCGGCAGGCCTCGATGATCAGCTCGGCGACGAGGTAGCTCTCGCTCGCCGGCGGCGGGCCCAGCCTGACCGACTCGTCCGCCATCTTCACGTGTGGCGCCCGCGCGTCGGCATCCGAATAGACGGCGACGGTCGCGATCCCCATCTTGCGCGCGGTGCGAATGACCCGGCAGGCGATCTCGCCGCGATTGGCGATCAGGATTTTAGAGAACATGCGGCCTACCTCGTCGTGCCGGACTCGATCCGGCATCCACCTCGAACTTGCGGAGCGGTCGTAGTGAAGGTGGATCCCGGATCAAGACCGGGGTGACGGCGGGGACTTTTCATTCCTCCACCCGGTGTGGCTCGGCCGCGATCATCTGGCGAGCGCCTTGCCGAAGAGGAAAAGGAACATCCCGACTCCCAGGCACAAGATCGCCGGCGCCACCTTGCGGTACAGGTCGACCCGCTTCGGCTCTTCTCCGTGGAAATGGGCCCTCGCGATCTCGCCGGAGGCGGTGAAGGAGACGACCCCCGCGAGCGTCACCACGCCGATCACCATCAGGACGGTCTGCAGCTTCATCCCGGCGCCCCGGTCGGTCTGAGACAGGGTGAGGATACCGCCGAGTATCAGCAACGACAAAGTCGTCAGATGCTTGAAGTAATCGTAGAGGACGAGATCGCCCTGCCGGTGCGGCGCCTCGGAGGCGAGCAAATTGCCTTCGTCGTCCTCGCTCACTCTGCGGCTTCCTCCAGCGGGGGCATGTTGTGGCCAAGGAGCTTGAGCACCTCGCCCGCCGCGTCAACCAGGTTGGTACCGGGGCCGAAGATCGCCTGGACCCCAGCCTCGCGGAGCATGTCGTAATCCTGGGCGGGGATGACCCCTCCGACCACCACCTTGATGTCCGGCCGGCCCATGTCGCGCAGATGCCCGATCAGCTCCGGGACCAGGGTCTTGTGGCCGGCGGCGAGGCTCGACGCCCCGACCAGGTCGACATCCTTCTCCACCGCGAGCCGGGCGCTTTCCTCCGGCGTCTGGAAAAGCGGCCCGGGCACCACCTCGAATCCGAGGTCGGCGAAGGCGGAGGCGACGAGGTTGGCGCCGCGGTCGTGGCCGTCCTGGCCCATCTTGGCGACCAGCATCCGCGGCTTGCGCCCCAGCCGCCGCTCGACCGCCGCGACGCCCTCGCCCGCTCGGTCCCAGCGCGGATCGCCCTCATAGGCGCCTCCGTAAATCCCCTTCACCGGCTCCGGGGTCGTGCCGTAGCGGCCGAAAACGTCCTCCAGCGCCTGGCTGATCTCGCCCAGCGTCGCCCGTGCCCGAGCCGCCTCGACCGACAGGGCGAGCAGATTGGAATCGCCCTTCGCGCCTTCCCGAAGCGCGTCCAGGGCCGCCGTCGTCGCAGCCTCGTCGCGCCCCGAGCGAACTTTGGCGAGCCGGGCCACCTGTCCGGCGCGGACCTTGTCGTTGTCGATCTGGAGGATGTCGAGATGCGCCTCGTCCTCCAGCCGGTAGCGGTTGACCCAGTCGATCCCGTCCTCGCCCCGGTCCGCGCGCGCCGCCCGGGCCGCCGCCGCTTCCTCGATCCGACGCTTCGGCAGTCCTTCGGCGACTGCGGCCGTCATTCCGCCCATCGCCTCGACCTCCTCGATCAGGGCCCAGGCCTTGTCGGCCAGCTCCTTCGTCAGGCTCTCGATGAAGTACGACCCGCCGAGCGGATCGGCGACGTTGGTGATCCCGCTCTCCTCGGCGAGGACGAGCTGCGTGTTGCGGGCGATCCGCGCCGAGAAATCGGTGGGGAGCGCGATCGCCTCGTCGAAGCTGTTGGTGTGGAGCGACTGGGTGCCGCCGAGCACTGCCGCCATCGCCTCGATCGTCGTTCGCACGATGTTGTTGTAGGGGTCCTGTTCGGTGAGCGACACGCCGGACGTCTGGCAATGC
>JASLBD010000466.1 GCA_030146745.1 Allosphingosinicella sp.
ACCGCCTGCCGCAGACGGGCCTTCGCTTCTTCACCGTCTACGGTCCCTGGGGCCGGCCGGACATGGCGATGTGGCTGTTCACCAAGGCGATCTTCGCCGGCGAGCCGATCCACGTCTTCGGTGAGGGCAATATGCGGCGCGACTTCACCTATGTGGACGATATCGTCACCGGAGTCGTCGCCGCCCTCGACAATCCCCCGCCCGACGACGGCGAGCCCAAGGCCGGCGGCAGCCGGGGCCCCCACCGCCTCTACAATATCGGCAACCACCGCTCCGAGGAGCTGACCCGGATGATCGGACTGATCGAGCAGGCCTGCGGCCGCACGGCGGAGAAGGTCCTGATGCCGATGCAGCCGGGCGACGTGCGCGACACCTATGCCGACATCAGCGCCATAGAGCGCGACCTGGGCTTCGCCCCGACCACCTCGATCGACGAGGGCGTGCCGCGCTTCGTCGAGTGGTACCGGGCCTATCACGGCGTCTGAGCGGACGGCCGCTATCGGGCGAGAGCGTGGCTCCGGACCATTCCGGCGGTGGCGAGCAGGCCGTCGAGCGCCCAGGGCCGCGACAAGGCGAAGACCGGCACTTCGAGCGTCAGCCGGGCGCAGAAGGCGAGATCGCCGCCGCCGGCGGGCCTGATCCAGCGGCTTCCATAGAGATGCTCGGCCAGCGCCCCGACGGCGGCCGGTCCCGATAGCCGCTCCAGCGAAGGCTCCGCGCCGCTTCCGGGCGGCTCCAGGACGTAGATCGCCGAAAGCGGCGCGGGCGCGGCGTCGCCGGCAAGCATCAGTCGGATCTTGTCGTCGCCGCTCGGGCAGGCGGAGCCGGGCGAAAGGAGCGGAGCAAGATGCCGATAGGCGTCGCAGAGGAGATGCAGGGTCGGCGCTCCCGGCTCCGCGGCGTAGCCGGCCGGGCCACGGCGCAGGAGGAGCAGGTCCTCGGTGAGCGGCGCGGCGCCGCGAGCGACGAGCGCACCGGCCAGGGTCGACTTGCCGTACCCAGAGGCGCCGAGGATCGCCAGCGCGCGGTAGCGCCCCCAACCGAGGCAGGCGCCGTGGAGCAGGGTCGCTCCGCCCAGCCTGAGAAGCACTGCCCACACGACCCCGCTCAGCGGACCCTCGAACGCCTCCCACCCGACGCTCCCCGAAAGCAACAGCCGGCGGTCGTCCGCCGAATATCGGAAGGCCATCCAGCCGCCCTCGCGATTGTCGTAACGCAACGTCCAGCCCGAATCGGTGACACTGAGGTCTCGGCGGTCCGGCCCGGAGGGGTGCCCGGGCGGGGCAAGGCCCGCGTAGACGACGGTCAAATCGGCCTCAGCTCCGGCGGGAGCGCGGCGGAGCGGCAGCGCCCGTTCGGACCCGATGTTCAGTCCATAAGCCCGGTAGAGCGTCACGCCCGGGCCGTCGCTTCCGCATAACGCCGCCGCAGCGGATCGTCGCCGGCAAGGCCGGCGCGGTCGCAAGTCTGGCTCCACCGATAGGCCATGGCGCCGGTCATCGCTTCCTCCTCGACATCCGCCAGCCGGATCAGCCAGGCGAGCGCCGCTTCGAGCGCGTCGCGGCCGTCGATCGGCACCTTCTCCGCGATCGCCGCCAGCGCCTGGAACTCGGCGGGCCGGGTAGCCGGGAAGAGCCGCATCAGGTGGCGGAAGCGATATTGCCTGAGGTCGCGAAGGAAGAGCTCGACATGCCGCACATGCGCCTGGCCCGAGTGGACCCGGTGCCCAAGCACCAGCTCCTGGACGTTGCCGAGCCGGGCGCCGGCCGCGCAGACCCGGGTCTGCCATTCGTAATCCTCGTGCGACGCCCGCTCGAGATAGGGATGGGCCCGCATCAGCTCCGCCCGGGCGAGCAGCGTCGGATGAAGGATCCCGACCCTGAAGATCAGTTCGCGCTCGATGCCGGCATGGCTCTCGGGATACCAGTAGAGCCGGTCCTCGCTTCCGAAGGCCCGCGCCTGGCCGCCGCAGCCGTCGAGGCCGCGCGCCTCGATGAACGCGAGCTCGAGCTCCAGCCGGCGGGGGAGGGCGACGTCGTCGCCGTCCATCCGGGCGATATAGCCGCCGCGGGCGACGGCGATCCCGGCATTGGCGGCGCGGGCGCTGCTGGTGTTGCCGGGCAGCGGATCGAGGAACAGCGTCCTGACCCGCGCGTCCCGCGCGGCCGCCGCCGCCGCGACCTCGCGGCTGTCGTCGCTCGACCCATCGTCGACGACGACCAGCTCCAGCGCCTCGTGGGTCTGGGCCAGGATCGATTCGATCGATTCCCCCAGCCACGGCCCCGCGTCGAGCACCGGCATCACGACCGATATCAGGGTCATGACGATTCCTTGCGCCAGAAGATTCCGGATCTGTCTATCCACCGGACCGGCTCGCTCACTCCGCGCCGCGAGCGGAATTCGTCCACTGCGTCCCGGCAGCATTGCAAAAAGCCGTAATCGTCGACGATGACGAAACCGCCATCGACGACCTTGTCGTAGAGGAGGTCGAGACATTCCAGGGTCGAGCTGTAGAGGTCGACGTCGATCCGGAGCAGGGCGAGCTCGCCGATCGCGGAGTTCGGCAATGACTGGGCCAGCCAGCCCTTCACGAACTCGACATTGGAATCGAGCAGGTCGTAGCGGGAAAAATGTTCCCGCACCGTCTCCTCGCTGCACGCCAGCCAGGGGAACCGCGCTTCCTCGAGGTGAAGACCGTAAGCGGCGTCCCGGGGCAGATCGGACGGGGGCAAGCCTTCGAAGGAATCGACGACGAAGGTTTTCCGGTCGTCCGCGCCGTGCGCGACCTGGAGCGCCCGCATGAAGATCGCCGCCCCGCCCTTGCACACCCCCGCCTCGAGAAAGTCGCCGGGGACGCGTTCGGCGATGACCTGCTCGGCGCAGCGTTCGATGTTGGAGAGGCGGAGGTGGCCGATCATCGTGTGGGCGTAGCGCAGGGGACCCGTGCCGTTCAGCTTTCCCGCCATCAGCTCGGCGAAGCGGTCCGGCTCGCGCTCGGCAATGTCGCGCTGGAAGCGCTGGAGCTCGACCCCGGAAAGGCCGTCGGCGCCTCGCTCCAGATGCGCGATCTGCAGCTCCATCTCCGGATAGAGCCTGTTG
>JASLBD010000005.1 GCA_030146745.1 Allosphingosinicella sp.
GCACGCACAGTCCGACCCGCTCGTTCGGCCCGACGCCGGCGGCGCGAAGACCTCGGGCGATCTGCCCGGCGCGTTCGTCGAGCGCCGCGTAAGTCAGCCGGCCATCGCTTCCGATGACCGCGACCCGGCTGCCGTGCCGGCGGACCTGCTCCTCGAACAGTTGCTCCAGTCTCATACGATCGTTTCCGATTCAAAGGGATTGCTTTGAGGAGTCGCAGGCTGCCGCGGCCGCCTGAGGCTCCGGCGCGCGCGAGCGTCGGTGGGTGGGACGCTCGCGACGGGTGCGCCTTCGAGCGTGATGCGGCATTCGGCGTGCGGCCGATCCGGAGCGGCGGTCATTGTCGTCAGCACGTCGACGTAGAGCGCGGTGACCCGCTTCAGCACATCCCGCCCGATGCGCTCGGAATCGTAGACCAACATCGCGCGGAGAGCGCCGGTCGCCGGATCCGCCATGAATTCGCTGGTCAGAAGGAAATTGTTGGAAGCGAAGCCCCAGCGCTCGGCGACAGGCCCGCCATCGTCCGACCGCAGCTCGGCGTTGACGTGGAAGCGCGTGAAGTTGAACAGGATCTCGAACGGCAGCTCGCCCTCGAAACGCCGTCTCATCTCGGGGAGCGGGAAGGCGCGGTGCGGCAGCAGGTCCCGCTCCAGCCGCCAGGCCTCGAGAACGAGCTCGCGCCACGATTCGACCCCGAGCCTGTGGAACAGAGGGACCGTATTGACGAACAGCCCGAGAGTTTCCTCGGTGTCGGCTATTTCAGGCCGCGCATTGACGACGAGGCCGGTGGCCGCTCCGGTCGATCCCGAGAGGGTGGCCATCGTCTTAAGGTGCGCCGCGAGCAGGACCGACTTGACCGGAACCTGCAGCTGCTCTGCAAGCCGGTGAACGGCATCGGACAGGTCGTTCGAAATATCCAGATGGATGCTGTCGCGCCGCCCGGCGGTGATCCGGGGCGCGCGCCATCCGAGGGGGGGATGGGCTGAGCAGGCGCCCCAGGCCTTGCGCCAATATTGCTCCGTCTCGACGGAAGCGAGGGCCCGCCGCTCCTGGGCCACGAACTCGCGATAGGCGGGCGGCTCTTTCGAGGAGCGCGCCGTTCGGCCGTCCAGGGCTGCACGATAGGTTTCGATCAGCTCCCGGACCAGAGCGGCCTCGCTCCAGCCATCCAGGATGGCGTGGTGGAGCGTGAAGGCGATCGTGAATTCGTCGCAACCGTCGGCCAGGACGGCGACTCGCATCAGCGGAGCCTGGGTCCAGGGCAGCGGCGTGCGGCTTTCGCGGCTCACATAGTCGGCGAGCCGCTCCACATGGCTTCGGCCGTCCGGGCACTCGATCCTGGCAACGGGCAGGTTCGGCTCGCGATGGACGAGCTGCAGCGGCTGGTCGCCCCGGTCGAAGCAGAACGAGGTCCGCAAGATGGGATGGCGGGCGGCGAGACTCGCCAGGGCGCCGGCAAGCGCCGCTTCGTCGAACGGCAGAGTCAGCCGGTAGCAGACGACGTCCTGGTACAGGATCTCGTCTCGCGCGGTCTCGGTAGTCTCGCTGTGGAAGAGGAGAGCGAGCTGCAATTGCCCGGCCGGGTAGGCGTCGACGATGTCGCCCGGCAGCGTCGAGCGGACCGCGGCCGACACCAGCTCGAACGGAAGGGTCGGCTCGAACGCCTCGGTGGCGACGGCTTCGCCTGAATCGACGGCGGCGGCGAGCCTCGCGACGGTCTGGCGTTCGAACAGATCCTCGAGCGCGAACTCGACCCCGCGCTCCTGTGCTCGGGCCTTGATCTGGATGCTGAGGATGGAATCGCCGCCGAGCTCGAAGAAGTTGTCGTGGCGTCCCACGTTGGGCATTCCGAGCACCTCCGCCCAGACGGCGGCCAGTGCTTCCTCGACCGGGCCTTCGGGCGGTGCATCGCCGGCCGCGACGCCCGCGGCCAGCGCGTCGGGCAAAGCGGCTCGATCCACTTTCCCGCCCAGGGTCAGCGGCAGGCGCTCAAGCGCGGCATAGAGCGCAGGCACCATATATTCGGGGAGGCGCGCCCTGAGATGCTCCTGGAGCTCGCTCGGAGTCGGCGACGGGTGGCCGGGGCGAGGCACGACGTATGCCACCAGCCTTTTCTGTCCGTCAGCCTCGCGCGCCAGGACGACGGCGTCGGAGAGCGCCGGATGCTCGTGCAGGGCCTGCTCGATCTCGACCGGCTCGATCCGGTGGCCCCGGACTTTCACCTGCTCGTCTAGCCGGCCGAGGAACTCGATTCGCCCGTCGGCCATGAACCTCGCCAAGTCGCCCGAGCGGTAGAGCCTCCCGCCGGGTGACCAAGGATCGGGAATGAACCGTTCGGCCGTGAGCCGAGGCTGGCCCCAATAGCCGTCGGCCACTCCGGCGCCGCCGCAGCACAGCTCGCCGGCCGTTCCGACCGGCACCGGCCGGCCGGCCGCGTCGAGGATATGGACGGTGCTGTGGGCGATCGGCTGCCCGATCGGGACGCTGCCGAGGCCTTCGTCCCAGGAGTCCATGGGGTAGCAGGTGCTGAACGTCGTCGCCTCGGTCGGTCCGTAGCAGTTGACGAGCCCCCCGCAGCGTCCGGGCAAAGCGAGGAACCGGCGTGCATGAGGCACCGAAAGCGCATCGCCTCCGGTGAGAAGGCAGCGCAACGAAGCGAGCGCCTCGGGCTCGGCATCGACCATCAGGTGGAACAGCGGCGTCGTCAGCCACAGGACGCTGACCTCGTGCTTGGCGACCAGACGCGCGATGGCAGAGAGCGAAGGTCTGTCGGGCGGCGCCACCGCGAGGGTCGCGCCGTTCAGAAGCGCTCCCCAAATCTCGAAGGTGGAGGCGTCGAACGAGGACGGCGCCATCTGCAGGAGCACGTCCTGCGCAGTGATCCGGATGTAATCGGTGTCCCTGACCAGGCGAACGATGCCGCGATCCGGAACGACCACGCCCTTTGGCTCGCCGGTCGAGCCCGAAGTGTACATCACATAGGCCGCGCTTCCGCCGCTGCGCTGGCAGAAAGCGACATCGGCCGCCGGTGCGGGTGAGCCGTCCGGCCTTTCCAGGCCGAACCGTCCGCAGCGCAGCCACGGCTGTCCCGGTGCCCACGGGAGCGAGTCGTCGCTGATCGTCAGAACGATGCTCGAATTCGCCGCCATGCGCGCCAGCCGCGCCTCAGGGTAAGCGGGGTCGAGCGGCACATAAGCGGCGCCCGCCTTCACCACCCCGAGCAGCACGGCGGTGAGCCGGGTCGAACGTGCCAGCGCCACTCCCACGCGGTCGCCGGCGCCCACGCCGGCCGCCGCCAGCTGCCGGGCGATCAGGCTGCTCACCTCGTCGAGCCCGGAATAGCTTAGCGTCTCCGCTCCGTCGGTCACCGCCACTCGCGAGCCATGGCGCGCCGCGACCTCGGCGAACACCTCCGTCATGCCGCGATCGATCCCGGGAACCTTTTGAAGGTCGCCCGACCAGGACAGGAGCAAGGCGCGGTCGCCGGCGGGCAGCAAGTCGCCCGTGTCGCGACCGGCTTCGCGATCGTCCACCAGCCAGGCCAGGGTGGCGGCCATCAGTTCGGCATAGGCCTGGGCTCGCGCCGGAGTGACGCTGCGATCGTTGGTGTCGAGGCACAGGCGCAACGTGCCGGTATCGGTCCGCAGGCCGGCCTGCAGGACCAGGCCGAAATCCGACAGTTCGAAGCCTTCGGCGCTCGCCAGATACGGCTCGTCGCTCTGCTTCGTCGCGCCGCTCAGCACATGGAAGTGGGTGTAGTTGAACGCCGTGTCGAACAGCCGCTCGGCGTCGGCGAGATGCTGGATGAACCGCAGCGGGAATCGCCGGTGCGGCCAGATCGCCTGCTCGGCTTCGAAGACCCGCCGGACCAGGGCCGCTCCCGCCGCCGCGTCGACGTCGAGCGACAGCGGCACCGTGTTGAGGAACAGCCCGAGCACCGCCTCGCCGCCGTCCACCTCCGGCCGCCCGTTCGTTACCACTCCGGTGGTCACCCGCGATCCGCCGGATATCCAGGACAAGGCGAGCAGATAGGCGCTCAGCAGCACCGTCTTGACCGGCACCCCCGCCTCTTGCGCTAGGCGAATGCATGCGGCGGCGAGCGGCTCGGAGATTTCGATGTCGGTGCGGCGAGTCCCGGCGGCGAGCCCAGTGGGCTGGGTGGGGAGCAGCGGCGAGCGGATCTCGCCCACGCGTTCCTTCCAGAATTCCTCATGCTCGGGATCGGCGACGTCGAGCACCTCCTGACGGATGTAGTCTCGATAGTGGACCGGCAGCGGGCGAAGTTCGGCGAAGGTGCCTGCCGTGGAGGCGCGGTAGAGCGCCATCAGCTCGCTGGTCAGGGTCGCGAAGCTCCAGCCGTCGAGCAGCGCGTGATGGAAGCTGACCCCGACGGAGAAGCGGTCCTCCGTTAGGCGATGGACCCCGACCCTGAACAGCGGCGGACGATCCCATTCGAACCCGGTCGCCTGCTCGTCGCGCAGCCAGGCGTCGATCGTCTGGCGCTGCTCAGCGTCGTCCTGGTCCCGCAGGTCCCAGACCGTCACCGGCACCCGAGCTTCGCGGTGGACATATTGCAGCGGGGTATCGCCCGCGAGGGAGAAGGAGGTGCGCAGGATCGGGTGGCGCTCGGAGAGCGTCTCGAACACGTCGCGCAACGCCCGCTCGTCGTAACGACCCTCGATCCGCATCGTGAACAGGTCATGGTACATCGAGCTGGCGCGCTGCCGCTCGGAGTGGGACAGCATGCCGGCTTGGGCCTGCGCCACGGGATAGGCATCTTCGACGTCGTCAGGCAGCCGGGCCCGGACCGTGGTCGATACGAGCTCGAACGGCCGGGTCGGCTCGAACGCTTCGGCGGCGGCGGCTTCGCCTGAGTTGACGGCGGCGGCGAGCCTGGCGATGGTCTGGCGCTCGAACAGGTCCTCGAGCGCGAACTCGACCCCGCGCTCCTGCGCCCGGGCC
>JASLBD010000082.1 GCA_030146745.1 Allosphingosinicella sp.
CCCTCTCCCGTCCTTACGGGAGAGGAGGGGCCCGCCGCGAAGCGGTGGGAGGTGAGGGTCTTGCTGAGTCCGCGGTCCAGACCCTCACCTCCCAAGCCTGCGGCTTGGGCCCCTCCTCTCCCGCGAAAGCGGGAGAGGGGCGTGTGGGCGGCCGCGCTATGCTGAATGTCGAAACGGCCTAAATCCGCCGAAGCTTCGCCCAGACCGGGAAGTGATCGCTCGCCTTGCGCGCTGCGGCGCTCTGGTGGACTCCGGCTTCGTCAATGCCCAGCCCCTCGGTCACCATGATCCGGTCGAGCCGAGCCACCGGCCGGCGGACGTGGAAGCTCCTGCCGCAATCGGCCAGGGTCAGGTGGTGGCAGAAATCGCGCAGGCAGCCGCCGCGGACGCTCCATTCATTGAGATCGCCCATCAGCACCGCCGGCATGGCGCTCTCGCCGGTCTCCAAATGGCCGAGGATGGCATGGGCCTGCTGGCGCCTCCAAAGCCCCGACAGATCGAGGTGCATTCCGATCACCCGCAGCTTCTCGCCGTTCAGGCTTATGTCCGCCATCACCGCCCCGCGCGGCTCGAGCGAGGGGAGGTGGAGCAGCTGCTTGTGGAGGATCTCGACATTCTTCCTCACCAGCAAGGCGTTGCCGTGCCAGCCGATGCTTCCGTCGCGAGCGTCGAAGGCGACCGGCTTATAGTCGCTATGCTCCTCGATCATGTGGAGCGGGATCGCGCTCGCCCGGCTCCCGAACCGCCTGTCGGCCTCCTGAAGCGCGATCACGTCGGCGTCGAGCTCGCGCAACACTTCGAGCGTACGCTCCGGCCTGCGCCGGCGATCGGTGCCGATCGCCTTCCTCATATTGTAGCTGGCGACGCGGATCATCGGGGGTGGTTAGCTGCCTCGTCATTCCCGCGAAAGCGGGAATCCAGTTCCGACTCCGCGCTGGATTCCCGCTTTCGCGGGAATGACCGCGCGCTACCGCCGATGGTCGTTGAGCTTGCCGAGCTGGTGGTCGAGCGCCCGCACAACCTTCTTCGCGGCGCCGATCACGGCCCGGTCGAGGGTATTGCCCTCGTCGATCGCGGCGACCGGCGCGATGCCGTTCACCCGCGCCTCGATCGAGCATCTGAGATCGGCATTGCCGCCGCGCGGTCCGTTGACGTCGGAGACATGGACCTCGACGTCGGTGATCCGTCCCTCGAAGCGGGCGAGGCGCTGGCGGATCTGCTCCTCGAGTCGGCTGTTGCGTTCGTTGTCGCTGTCGATCTGGTTGTCGGCGTGGATCTGGATGAACAAAACACTCTCCATTGCTGGCTGGGGCTGAATGCCGGGGAGGGGAGAGCGTTCCAAGAAATCTGATCGTCGCCCCAGCGAAGGCTGGGGCCCCAGGGGGTGAAGGGCCCGGTGCCTTTCACCCGCGGGGATCCCAGCCTTCGCTGGGATGACGGGTTCATTCACGTTCCCCTTCCGTCCCACCCGCTCCCACGCTAAGCCTGCACCATGGCCAAACCCAAGAAGCGCTACGTCTGCCAGGCCTGCGGCTCGGTCCAGAACCGCTGGATGGGCCAATGTCCCGACTGCACCGAATGGAACACGCTCGTCGAGGATGCCGGAGCGGTCGTCACGCCCTTCTCGGCGCGGCACAATCTGCGCGGCGGCGGGCGGGCGATCGAGCTTGTCGGACTCGACCGCGACGTCGCCCTGCCGGAGCGCATGTCGACCGGAATCCGCGAGTTCGACCGGGCGATCGGCGGCGGCCTCGTCGCAGGCTCGGCCACCCTCATCGGCGGCGATCCCGGCATCGGCAAGTCGACCCTGCTCCTCCAGGCGGCGGCGCTGATGGCCAAAGCGGGGCTGCCGGTCGCCTATATTTCCGGCGAGGAGGCGACCGACCAGGTCAGGCTCCGAGCTCGCCGCCTCGGCCTCGGCGGCGCCCCGGTCCAGCTCGCCGCCGCCACCTCGGTGCGCGACGTCCTCACCACTCTCGGGGAGGGGGCGCCGCCGGCTTTGCTCGTCATCGATTCGATCCAGACCATGTATTCGGACCTGATCGAAGGCGCGCCCGGAACGGTCAGCCAGGTCCGGGCCTCGGCGGGGGAGCTCATCCGCTACGCCAAGGAATCGGGCGCCGCCGTCATCCTCGTCGGCCACGTCACCAAGGACGGCGCCATCGCCGGGCCGCGCGTGCTCGAGCATATGGTCGACACGGTGCTCGCCTTCGAGGGCGAGCGGAGCCACCAGTACCGGATCCTGCGCGCCACCAAGAACCGCTTCGGCGGCACCGACGAGATCGGGGTCTTCGCCATGGTGGAGGCCGGGCTCGAGGAAGTGGGCAATCCGAGCGCCTTGTTCCTCACCCATCGCGGCGAGGCGGTTTCCGGCGCGGTCGTCTTTCCGGCGCTGGAAGGAACGAGGCCGGTCCTGGTCGAGATCCAGGCGCTCACCGTCCGCCTCGCCAGCGGCGCCACTCCGCGCCGGGCGGTGGTCGGCTGGGATTCGGGGCGGCTCGCAATGATCCTCGCCGTCCTGGAGGCGCGTTGCGGCCTCAGCTTCTCGACCGCGGAAGTCTATCTCAACGTCGCCGGCGGCTATCGGCTGAGCGATCCGGCGGCGGATCTGGCGGTGGCGGCGGCCCTGGTTTCGGCGCTCGCCGAGCGGCCGGTGCCGCCCGAGGCGGTGGCGTTCGGCGAGGTCGCCCTGTCGGGCGAGCTTCGACCGGTGGCGCACGGGCCGTTGCGGCTCAAGGAGGCGGCGAAGCTGGGGTTCGAGAGGGCGCTGGTTCCCGCGTCGGTGAAGGGCGAGGGCGGGATGAGGCTGTCGGGCTTCCGGACTTTGAAGGACCTCGTCGATCATCTGCTGGGGCGGTGATTTGCCTCCCATCTTCAGATCCCCACGCTTCGCGTGGGGAGGCAAGGTGCCTTCCCCTCCGCCCGAACCTCCGTTAGCAGTCGCAGCATGACCGCGCTCGACGTCATCGTCCTACTGCTGGTGGGCTGGAACCTCGTCCGCGGGGCGATGAAGGGCTTCGTCGGCGAGGTCCTGAGCCTCGCCGCCGTCATCGTCGCGATCGTGTTCCTCAAGCTGCTTCACACGCCTGTCACCAATGTGCTCGAAGGCGCGGTCGGCACCCGCTCGGGAGCCGCCGTTCTCGCTTTCGCCCTGGTTTTCGGGCTCGTCTTCCTGGCCGGCAAGCTGGTCGCCCGTCGGGTCGGCGGCGGAGTCAAGCGTTCGGTGATCGGCCCCGTCGACCGGGTGCTGGGCGCCGGCTTCGGAGCGCTCAAGGGCATCCTCCTCGCGACCCTGCTCTATCTCGGAGCCAACCTCGTCTACGACACGATCTGGGGCGCCCAGTCGGAGCGGCCCGCGTGGATGGCCGATTCGCGCACCTATCCATTGCTCTACGCCAGCGGCCGGGCCATCGTCGATTTCGTCGAATGGCGCCGCGGCGCTCCCGCCGAGCCCCGCTACCGCCCGCCCCCCGCAGGGGAAAAGGGGGCCCCGCCCGCCAACGACAGCGAGACCGCGAACGCATCATGATCCGACTCCACGACACCAAGGCGCGGGAAAAGCGCGACTTCGAGCCCGGCAACCCCGAACGAGTGACCGTCTACGTCTGCGGTCCCACCGTCTACAACCGCGCCCATATCGGCAATGCCCGGCCGGCGGTGGTCTTCGACGCCCTCGTCGCACTGCTGAGGCACACTTACGGCTCGGACAAGGTCGTCTATGCCCGCAACGTCACCGACGTCGACGACAAGATCATCGACGCCGCCCGGGCCGAAGGGGTCGATCCGGCCGTCGTCACCCGCCGCTACGAGGATTTCTACCTCGCCGACATGGGCGCGCTCGGGGTCGGCCCACCCGACCTCGCCCCGAAGGCGACCGGGACGGTGGGCGAGATGGTGGCGATGATCGAGCGCCTGATCGAAACCGGCAATGCCTATGAGGCGGACGGCCACGTCCTCTTCCACGTGCCATCGGATCCGGATTACGGCGAGCTCGGCCGCCGCGACCGCGAGGCGATGATCGCCGGCGCCCGGGTCGAGATCGCCTCCTACAAGAAGGATCCGGCCGACTTCGTGCTGTGGAAGCCGTCGTCGGACGACGTGATCGGCTGGGACAGCCCCTGGGGCCGCGGCCGCCCCGGCTGGCACATCGAATGCTCGGCGATGATCGAGCGCCACCTCGGCACCACCATCGACATTCACGGCGGCGGCCTCGACCTCATCTTCCCCCATCACGAGAACGAGATCGCCCAGAGCCGCTGCGCCCATGAAGGCGCTCCGCTCGCCCGCTACTGGGTCCATAACGGCTTCCTGTCGATGGCCGGGGGCGAGAAGATGTCGAAGAGCCTCGGCAATTTCATCACCGTCGGCGAGCTTCTCGACGAAGGCCACAAAGGCGAGACTTTGCGCCTGGCGCTTCTGTCGGCCCATTACCGCCAGCCGCTCGAATGGTCGCCTCAGCTGGTCGCCCAGTCGAAGGCGACCCTGGACCGCCTCTACCGGAGCCTCCTGCCGCCGGTGACGAAGCGCGGGCAGGGCGACATCGCCGAGGTCGAGGCGGCGCTTCGCGACGACCTCAACACCCCTCTCGCTCTGGCTCGGCTGGGCGAGCTGGCGAAGCTCGGCGACGTCGAGGCGACGAAGCGGGCCGGGGCCCTGCTCGGCCTCCTCCAGCAGGATCCGGTCGAGTGGTTCCAGGGCGCCGCCGAGCCGGAATCGGACCGGGTCGACCCGCGCCTCCGGGAGGACGCGGCCGGCTTCGCGCTCGGCGCCGCCGATATCCAGCTTCGGATCGACCGCCGCTCGGAGGCGAAAAAGGCCCGCGACTTCGGCGAGGCCGACCGGATCCGAGCGGACCTGGCGGCGCAGGGTATCGTGCTGGAGGACGGGCCCCAGGGTACGACCTGGCGCCGGGCGTGACTGCCTCCCCATGCGCAGCATGGGGAGGGGGACCATGCGAAGCATGGTGGGGGGTAATTGACTTGGAGTCGCAGGTTCGATCGAGAACCTCGTAGGCTCAGCCAGCTACCCCTCCACCACCCTCCGGCTGGTCCCCCTCCCCACGGCTTCGCCGCAGGGAGGCAAGGTAGCGCTCCCGGCAACCTCCATCTATAGGCCGCCCGTGCCAAGCGCCCTCTACAGCCGCGACATCCTCCGCCTCGCTTCCTCGATCCCGCATCTCGGGCGGCTCGAGCATCCGCAGGCGAGCGCCGAGAAGAGCTCGCTCGTCTGCGGCAGCCGGGTGGCCGTGGACGTCGCGCTGGACTCGGAGGGCAGGGTGTCCGCCCTTGGCCAGGAGGTGAAGGCCTGCGCCCTCGGCCAGGCCTCGGCCGCCCTGATGGGCGGCCACGCCATCGGCCGTTCGAGCGCCGAGATCGAGGACGCGCGCGATTCGCTCGCCGCCTACCTCGCCGGCCAAGCGGAGCATCCGGGGGACTGGCCGGGCCTCGACGTCTTCGCGGAGGCCCGCCGGGTCCCGGCCCGCCATGCCTCGATCCTGCTCGCCTTCGACGCCGCCGCCGAAGCCGCGGCCGTGGCCCGCAAAGCGGAGGATCGCGGCTGATGGAGGCCGAAGCCGGCGCCGGCGCCCAGGCCGCCACGCTTCTGCTCCGCGACGGGGTCATCATCCTCGGAGCGGCCCTGATCTTCGTCATGCTGTTCCGCCGCCTCGGCCTCGGCGCCGTGCTCGGCTACCTCGTCGCCGGAGCGGTCGTCGGACCCCACGGCATCGGCCTGATCAGCGCGCCCGAGGAGATGCTCCACATCGCCGACTTCGGGATCGTGCTCCTGCTCTTCCTCGTCGGGCTCGAGCTCCATCCGAACCGGCTGTGGCGACTGAAGCAGGACATTTTCGGCCTCGGCCTGCTCCAGGTGGCGGTGAGCGGCCTCGCCCTTACCGCGCTCGTCTATTTCGCCGCCGGCTTCAGCCTCGCCGCCTCGCTCGCCATCGGCCTTCCGCTCGCTTTGTCCTCGACCGCCCAGGTGCTTCCGAGCCTTCGCTCCGACGGCTCGATCAACACTCCGGCCGGCGAGCGCGCCTTCTCCATCCTGCTGTTCCAGGACCTGTCGATCGTTCCTCTGATCACGATCACGGCCGCTCTCTCGCGGGCCCCGGCCGATCCGGGGGCTCCGCCGGGGTGGCTGCTCGGCCTCTATACGGTCGCCGCCATCGCCGGCCTCGTCCTCGCCGGCCGATTCCTGATCAACCCGCTCTTCCGCCTGGTCGGCCGGATCAGCGAGCGCGAATTGTTCGTCGTCGCCGGCCTGTTTATCGTGCTCGCCAGCGCCGCGGTGATGGAAACGCTCCACCTGTCGACCGCGCTCGGCGCCTTCATCGCCGGGGTCATGCTCGCCGATTCGCCCTACCGGCACGAGCTCGAGGCTGACGTCGACCCGTTCCGCTCGATCCTTCTGGGCCTCTTCTTCGTCGCCATCGGGATGATGCTCGACCTGGGCGTGATCGCCGAGCGCCCGTTCTTCGTCATCGGAATGGCGGCGGCCCTGATCGCGCTCAAGGCCGCCATCCTCTTCGGCCTCGCCAGGGCCTTCGGGATGAAGTCGAGGCGGGCGCTCAAGCTCGGCCTTCTGCTCAGCCAGGGCGGCGAGTTCGGCTTCGTCCTCTTCGCAGCGGCCCAGGGGGCCCTGCTCATCGAGCCGGCGGCGGCGAGCCTGTTCGGCGCCATCGTCACCGTCTCGATGGCGACGACACCGTTCCTGATGATGGTCAACGACTGGCTCGACCGCCGCTCCGGCCGGCGCGACGGCGACGGCCTGGACGGACCCGAGCTTTCCGGCCCCACCCAGGCGATCGTCGTCGGCTACGGCCGCTTCGGCCAGACCGTCGCCCAGATGCTGATGGCCAAGGGGATCAAGGTCACGCTCATCGATTCCAAGCCCAGCCAGATCGAGGTCAGCGGCGATTTCGGCTCCAAGGTCTATTATGGCGACGGCACACGCCTCGACCTGCTCCGGCTCGCCGGGGCCGCCGACGCCAAGGCGATCCTCTTCTGCCTCGACGGCCGAAGCCCGACCGCGCACCGGCTGGAGCCGATCCTCGAAGCCTTCCCGCAGGCGGCGGTGTTCGTCCGCGCCTTCGACCGCCTCCATCTGATGGAGCTCGCCCCGCTCGACATCAAATGCACGATCCGCGAGATTTTCGAATCGGCGGTGATGATGGGCCGCGAGGCGCTCGCCTTGTATTGCATCGACGCCGACGAGGTCGATCGGGTCGAGCAGGAATATCGCGAGCGCGACCACCGGCGCCTCGACAGCCAGACCGCCTCGGGCGACATCCACGCTCTGAAGGAGAGCATGTTCTCTCCGGACAATCCGCTGGCGGCGCGAGCGAAAGTCGAAGGGAAGCCGGGCTAGCCTTCCCCGTCATGCCGGACTTGATC
>JASLBD010000133.1 GCA_030146745.1 Allosphingosinicella sp.
TGCTGCCCGCGGGTGAACTGATATTCGCGCGCCGCGTCCTCGGCGAAGGTGCCCATCGCCCGGCCGGCGTCGTAGGCGTCCTCGAGGCCGTCGAGCATCATATGGTCGTAGACCGTGTCGTGGCCGATGCGGGCGCCGGAACGGTGCTTTTTCATCAGGTAGGGCGAGTTCGACATCGACTCCATGCCGCCGGCGACGATGAGGTCGGCCGAGCCGGCGGCGATCATGTCGTTGGCGAACATGACCGCCTGCATGCCCGAGCCGCAGACTTTGTTGATCGTCGTCGCCTCGGTCGAGCGGGGCAGGCCGGCGCCCAGCGCGGCCTGGCGCGCGGGGGCCTGGCCGAGGCCGGCGGGGAGGACGCAGCCCATGAAGATCTTGTCGACCTCCTCGCCGGAGATTCCGGAGCGCTCGACGGCGGCGCGGACGGCGGCGGCGCCGAGCTCGGTGGCGGCGGCACCGGCGAGGGCGCCCTGGAAGCTGCCCATCGGGGTGCGGGCATAGGAGAGGATGACGATGGGGTCGGCGGTGGTCATGGTTATTTCCTCGTCACCCCAGCGAAGGCTGGGGTCCAGGGGAGTGAAAGGCTCTGCGGTCTTCACCCGCCGGTGCCCCGGCCTTCGCTGGGGCGACGGGTTGGCACCGCGGCCCACATAGTGAAGGCACCCCGCTTGTTCAAACTTCGAAGCCTCTGCTAGGGCCGCCGCCGAAACGGGAGATTATGCATGGCCGGTATCGGGCTCGACTTCGCGCTCGGCGAGATGGCGGACGCGATCCGCGACACGACGGAGCGCTTCGCCGTCGACAGGATCGCTCCGCTCGCCGCCCGGATCGACGCCGAGGACTGGTTCCCGCGCGAGTTGTGGCCGGAAATGGGTGAACTCGGCCTCCACGGAATCACGGTCGAGGAGGAATATGGCGGGCTCGGCCTCGGCTATCTCGAGCATGTCGTGGCGCAGGAGGAAGTGGCCCGGGCATCGGCCTCGATCGGCCTTTCCTACGGGGCGCATTCGAACCTGTGCATCAACCAGATCCGCCGCTGGGCGAGCCCGGAGCAGAAGGCGAAATACCTGCCCAAGCTGATCTCGGGCGAGCATGTCGGCTCGCTCGCCATGTCGGAGGCGGGGGCGGGCTCCGACGTGGTCTCGATGAAGCTCAAGGCCGAGAAGGTGCAGGGCGGCTACGTCCTGAACGGCACGAAGTTCTGGATCACCAACGCCCATTATGCCGACACGCTCGTCGTCTATGCCAAGACGGGGGAGGGGAGCCGGGGAATCACCACCTTCCTGATCGAGAAGGACATGCCGGGCTTCAGCCTGGGGCAGAAGCTCGACAAGATGGGGATGCGGGGCTCGCCGACGGGCGAGCTCGTCTTCAACGATTGCGAGGTTCCGGACGAGAATGTGATGGGGCCGGTCAACGGCGGAGTCGGCGTGCTGATGTCGGGGCTCGATTACGAGCGGACGGTGCTCGCCGGAATCCAGCTCGGCATCATGCAGGCCTGCCTCGACGTCGTCCTGCCCTATGTGCGCGAGCGCAAGCAGTTCGGAACTTCGATCGGAAGCTTCCAGCTGATGCAGGCGAAGGTGGCGGACATGTATGTCGCGCTCAATTCGGCTCGGGCCTATGTCTACGCCGTCGCCAGGAATTGCGATGCGGGCAAGACCACCCGCTTCGACGCCGCGGGTGCGATCCTTCTCGCCTCCGAAAGCGCGGTGAAGGTCAGCCTCGAGGCCATCCAGGCCCTGGGTGGGGCCGGCTATACCAAGGACTGGCCGGTCGAGCGCTTCATGCGCGACGCCAAGTTGCTCGACATCGGGGCGGGCACGAACGAGATCCGGCGGATGCTTATCGGGCGGGAATTGATCGGCGCGGGTTAGGATGAGCGGCGGGGCGACCATTCCCGGCGGTGTCGTGCATGTGCTGCCGGACGAACTTGAAGCGGCACTGCGCCGCGATCCGAAGGCGCTCGCGACGTGGCACGACATCACGCCGGTGGCCCGCAACGAATGGATCTGCTGGATAACGTCCGCCAAGAAGGAAGAGACGCGGCGCAAGCGTCTCGAGCGGGGCCGTTCGAACCTGAGCGAGGGGAAACGCAGGCCTTGTTGCTGGCCCGGCTGTCCCCATCGCTGAGCCGCGGTCGCTCCGGCGTTACCAGATTTTGACCCTATTCTCCGGCGCCAGGTACAGCTTCTGCCCCGGCTTCACTCCGAACGCGTTGTACCAGGGATCGAGGTTACGGACCGTCAGCGCCCGGAACTGGCCGGGCGCGTGGGCGCCAGTGAGGATGCGCTGGCGCAACGTAGGCTCGCGCATCTTGGTCGCCCAGGCCTGTCCGAAGGCGATGAAGAAGCGCTGGTCGCCGCTGAAGCCGTCGATCACCGGCGCTTCCTTGCCGCCAAGCGATGCGCGATAGGCATCGTAGGCCGCCGCCAGGCCGGCGACGTCGGCGATGTTCTCGCCCAGCGTCAGCTTGCCGTTGACCCGAAGCCCGGGCATCGCCTCGTAGGAATCATATTGAGCGGAGAGCGCCGAGCCCGCCTGCTGGAAGCGCTGGAGGTCCGCCGGAGTCCACCAGTTCCTGAGGCGGCCGGTCGAATCGAACAGGGCGCCGTTATTGTCGAAGCTGTGGCTGATCTCGTGGCCGATGACGGAGCCGATCGCGCCGTAGTTGAAGGCGGCATCGGCCTTCGGATCGAAGAAGGGGCGCTGGAGGATGGCGGCCGGGAAGTTCAGCGCGTTCTGGACCGGCAGGTTGACGGCGTTGACCAGCTGCGGCGGCATCCACCATTCGCTGCGGTCCATCGGCTTGCCGATCTTGGCAATCTGGTGCCTGTATTCGGCGAGCGTCGCCGCCTTCTGGTTCGCATAAGCGTCGGTCGGGCTGATCGCGACATTGCCATAGTCGCGCCAGCTGTCGGGATAGCCGACCCCGACGACGATCGAGCGGACCTTCTTCAGGGCCTCTTCCTTGGTCGAGGGCGCCATCCAGTCGATCGCCTCGACCCGCCGGGCAAAGGCCGCCTTGATGTTGTCGACCATCTTCTGGACGTCGGCCTTGGCCGAGGCCGGGAAATATTTGTCGACATAGGCCTTGCCGAC
>JASLBD010000199.1 GCA_030146745.1 Allosphingosinicella sp.
TCGCCGCATTCGAGCCGGTGCCGACGGTCAGGGTCGCCGTCAGGGTGCCGCCCAGGCTGCGGCCCTGGGCCAGGCTCAACTCCGCATAGATTTCCGTCGCATCCTCGATGGTGAGGTTGGCCGGCAGCATGGTGCGCGCCGCGACGAACGAGAATTGCTGCCGGGTCGCCCCGCTCCCCGGGTTGAGGAAGGCGAACCATTGCGACGGGAATTCGAGCGCGCAGTTCAGCGCCAGCCGGCCGAGATAGGGAATGTTCTGAAGCATGCCGCGGACGGCGTCGGTAAAGGCCTTGCCGCCGGCGAGCGCCGTGTAGCGTATCTTCACCACGATGTCCGAGATCGTCGAATAGTCGATGAGGTTCGATTCTTTGGGCATTTCCAGCCGCCAGCGCGAAATGGCGCCGGTGCCTTCGAACGGCAGGTAGCGGTCGTCGCCGAAATTCAGCGCGAACATCCCCGAATCGTCGACTCCGGTCGATAGCGCGATCTGCTGGCTTGAACGCCAATTGATCCGCAGCACGCCGAGGTCCGGTGTTTGGGCGGTCTGGCCGAGGAGGAAGGCCGCGCCGTTCGGCGAAGGCTCGATCAGAGTCTGGCTGCCCAGCTGCGTCAACGTGGCGTGGATGTTCTGATACGGACCGACCAGGGCCGGAATGGTGATCGAGATGGACTTTATCTGGCGGGCGTAATGGCCGGCGAAATCGAAGTCGAACATCGCCTCGTCGAAAGCGAATTCGCACATTCCGCTGTTCTGCAAGTCCATCACCGCACGGGGAGCAAGCGACAGAAGCGAAACGGTCTTCTCGATCTCGAACGAACGCGAGTTCCGCTCGACATAGGCCTTTTGCATCTGATTGAGGCTCAGCGTCAGCTGCTCGCCCGCCAGCAGGCCTTTGTGCAGCCCGTCCCAATAGGCGAAGCTGATGAAGCTTTCCGTGGTGTTGAGTTCGTACTGGAAGGCGAGCTCGGCCGCCATCGCCATCTCGAGAGCGACTCGATAGCCCTGGAAGTAGATGCCGCTGAGGCGCGACACCATCCACTCGTACAGCTCGCTATTGGTGAACTTTCGGGTGAGGAAATTCTCGATCTCGATGGCCTGAGCGATCGATTGCTCGTGGATGAGGAGCTGCCGGTCGGCGCTCTGCAGCTGGATCTGCGCGGCCTTGATCTGCCCGTCGATCACCTGGACATCGAAATCCGCCTGGCGCAATTGCTGCTGCCAATCCTCGGCGCGCCGCTCGTAGCCGGCCACCGTCAGGCTCACGCTGGCGACGACGCTGTAGAGCCCGCTGATCGTTTCGGAGATTCCGGAAGCCGCATCGAGGCTGGAACCGACCTGCTGGCCGCCATAGGTCATGGCGAAGGGAGAGCCGACATTGGGCGCCAGATGGGCGATCGCGGACGCCGTCTTCATGATGCTCGCCGCGGTCGAGTAGACGCCGGCGAGCACCGTGGAGGCGATGCTCAGCTTCTCCGCCGCGGAGAGGCCGGTATCGAGCAGCGTCTGGTAGAAGATCTTGCGAACCTCGGCCGCCTGCCGGCTTATCTTCAGCCCGTCTATATTCTGGCGGATCTCCTCGATCTGCAGCGTCCGAACCCGCGTCGTCATGTTGAGAATGCGCAGTTCCTGCGTCGCCCGGATCCGGTTGAGCGCCTCCGCATCCTTCTTCTCGAGCGAGGCGAGCAGCTGGCCGCCGATCTGGGCCAATTGGCCGGCGAAGTCCTTGGCCATGCCGATCACCGATTCGAAGCGGTAGGGCAGAACGCCGGCCTGGGATTGCTGGATGACCTGGGGGCCGGCGCCGCCCGCACCGGCCTGGACCAGCGCGTGGACGTCGAGCGGCGGCTCGAACAACGCCAGGGTCCGAACCACGCCCTGGATGTTCATGCAGTTGCGGATCTTGTAGAGCCGGTCCCCGACCTGCGTCCAATAGGCCCGAAACTCCGCATTCTCCGGCGCGCAGAAATAGGTGTTCAGGTCGTTGTAGGGCACATGCCGGTCCGCCTGGTCGAGCGTAAGCTCGGCGGTCATCTGCGGCAGCGCGTTTTCCAGGCCGATCAGGAATTGCGGAATGTCGGTGCCGTATTTCGTCAGGATATCCTGGAACGTCATCGGCGGCTGGGTTGAGCAGGGGCCGACGTCGACCGGTTCCGGCCCCAGCAGGTCGAGCGCTAAGGTATAGAGCAGCGTCGCGACATTGATAGATTCCCAAGTATCCTTGGTGAACTCATAGTCGCCCCAGCGCATCAAATTGTCGACATAGCGCATGACGATCGCCTTCTGGTAGGCGCTCTGCCGCAATTGCGCGATGGCGTTGGGGTCGTACGGGTCGTTGTTGTAAACGGCGATCTGGGCCGCGCTGCTCAGGGAATCGCGCAGGCTTTCCACATCGAAATCGCGGAAATGAACGAAGCGCCAGAAGCGGTCGAGCGGCGTATTGGCCGTAGGATCCTCGTCGGCCGAGATGGTGGGATCGAAGATGTAGTTGAACCATTGCTGCGCCTCGGCGAACCGCTGGCTCGCCTGAAGCTGATTGGCCACCAGCCAGGGCGTGAAGAAGAAGATTTCCCAGAAATAGAGACCGTAGGGCCCGTCGTAATCGATCGAGTCGCCGTCCGGGACGGGCGGCGGCTGCGTGTTCGGTCCAGGCCCGCTCGACGGCGTCTGGTAGAATCGGCTGAAGGGGTAGAGCGGATCCTTCGGCGGAACCTGGACTTCGACGGAAAGCAGCATCGGAACGCCGCCGGCGAACAGCGCGCGGTTCATCCGGGTCACCGCCCCGGTGCTGAGGCGCTGGAACGACCATTTGAAGCTGCCGAAGGCCTGCGGAGTCGCCGAATAGGCAAGCGGGATCAGGTCGGTCTCGTTGGTCAGGCCCGACATGTCGCGGTTGACGCGGGTGATGTCGCTCAGCAATTGCAGGCCGGTTTCCTGCGAGCGGACGAGAAAGGTCTCGTCGCCATTGCCGAAGATGTACCAGAACGGCTGGTTGTTCACCGGGACGGTCATTCCGGCGCGATCGGAGATGTTGTAAAGCAGCGGCAGAGGGGCGCCGGTAGACCCCTGCACATAGGGCGCGCCCTGTCCGACATAATCCATGGCGAAGAGGTTGGGGATCTGCACCATGCCGAGCGTCGGCACCGTGCCCGAGGGCTGCACGGCGCGCGGAATGATCGGGACATAGACGGAGATCGTCTGGCCGACCGAATAATCCTTCATCACCACGCTGGTCGGCGAGTTGTTCAGGCTGTTCCCGACCAGCATCGACGGATTGACGAAGGTGAGGCCGGTCATCCCGGCGCCCGCCGCGGCGATGGACACGGTGGAGGAGCGATAGATGGCCATTGCGAGCTCGAACGCTTCCGGGTTCGGCACCGCGGATTTCGTCGGCTCCGCGGGCGGCGTCGGGGTACCCGCCGGCAGCTCAAAGAACTGGCCGAAATTGATGAGGATACCGCCGTCGGCCATGTTCGTGCCGCTCAGGATCAGCGGCGACACCTTGTGCCACTGGACCTGCGACATCACGAATGTGGCAGGATCGACCTGCGACGTCTTGTAGCCGCCCTGCATCGGGTCGAAATCGGCAACAAGCTGGACCATCGTCTGCGGCGCAGTCCAGCGGCCGGAATGGTTGATGAAGCTGTATCTCAGCGACGCCCTCGTGACCTGGGCGCTCTGTGCGTTCCCGCCGGTGACCTGGGATGCCGCCGTCGTGTTCGGCTCGACCCAGAACAGGAAAAGCCGGTCGAATGCGTGCAGGGGCGAAACGACGGGCGCCCCGATCGGGACCTCGATCTTCTGCCAGGCCGACCATAGCCCGGTATCGTACTGGCATTGCAGGTAATAAGTGTAAGGCTCGACCGCGGTGCGGCCGATCAGGTAAAGCGTGTTCACCAGGGTTCCCGACCCGTTCGGCGCCGGCGCCGGGCCGTAGAAGGCCGCTACCTGTTGCAGCGAGGCGAGGCCGGAGAAACCGTCGAAATATTCGATGTAGGAATCGTTGACCGTCTCCGGCGTGATCTCGTTCGCGGAGAGACCCTCCTGAATTTTGGCGAACAGCGGTGTCTTGTCCTTGCGCAGCTCGGGCCGGAGGTAATTCTCCGGATAGAGAAATATCTTTCGATTGGCTTCCCACATCCGGTAGTTCGACAGCCAGGACCACCAGGTGCGCGGAATGGAATCGCTGGTGATCCCGGGCTCCAGCATCATATGCGCGCGCTGCATGTAAAGCTGCACCGACAGGATCGCCTGCTTGATGTAGGAAATGTCCGCGCAGCCGGTCATCTCCACGTCGAT
Source organism: Allosphingosinicella sp. (assembly GCA_030146745.1). The sequence goes on from JASLBD010000199.1 coordinate 4,298, forward strand.
CAGCAGGTAGGAATAAAGGTCGTCCGCGGTGTGGATATTCGGAAAGCTCGGCTGCAGCACGACGATCGCGTAGCCGGTAAGAACGTCGCGTTTGACCATATTCAGAGTGTCGACGATCGGGCGGTAGGCGGCCGGCCATTGCTCGCGCGAATATTTGGCCCTCAATATGCCGAGGGCCACGCTCGAGGCGTCGTTATAGGCGGCCCAGCTCTGCTCGGTGATCGCCGGCGCGAGGACGTTGAGCTGCGCGAGCTTCAGGAGCGCGTTGACGTCGGCTCCCAGCCGGCCGCCAAGCTCGAACACGCGCTGCATTCGGGCGACGCCGTCGACGGTGTCGTAGCCGCTCCCGCTGGCGAAGAAGGTCGCGACCAGAGTGCAGATCTGCGGCTGGCTCCAGCCGGTGATCGACGACAGCAATCTGAACTTCGGATCCTCGGTGCAAAGACCCTCGGCCGGCATATCGAAATAGGCGACGAGCTTGTCGTGCACATCGCGAAAGTCCCGGGTCAGCGTCTTGAAGCGCCACAGGCTCTCGACCGAGGCCAGTGTCGGAGCCGTCCCCAGGCTCACGCCGTAGGCGTCCGGATTGCGCAGCACCGCCGCTATCTCGGTCGCGGTGAGATCCAGTTCCCGGCACATTACGAGGGCGCGGTTGAGCAGGGTGATGAACCTGACGAGGTCCGGCGGCGGGAACGGCGCGTTGGTGTCGTTCGGCGGAGGCTGAAGGAAGGCCGCGACGTAATCCGCCGGCCCGAACGTGAGCGCGATGAACGGCGCGATGACCAGCACCTTGTCCGCCGAGGCGTTGAGGAACCGGCCCAATTGCTCGCACAGGCCCGATTGCTGGGTGCCGCGATTGGGATATTGCGGCGTCGGCGCTCCCCCGAAGGTCTGCAGGATGGCGATGACATGCTCGATCCGGCGACTGACCAGCAGGAGGATGGCTCGCACCTGCGAGATCATGACTTCCCGCTGTTCCTTGGCCACGTCCGGGAACAGGAACGACAGGTCGGTATCGCGAGCGAAGGCGCTGGACAAAATCCCGCCGGCGAGCAGGACGTCGTGCGCGGTCAGGTCGTTGAACGCCGCCAGGGATTGTTCCGGCGTGATATCCGGAGTGACGAAGGATTTCTCGGCGAGGGGGCTGACGAATGCCACCGCTGCAAAGTCGATCGCATTTTGCAGGACCACGCCATATTGATTGATGTACGGCGGCTTGGCGGCCATCAGTTGCGCGTAATAATCCGCCGAAATATCCGCGGTGATGTCCTCGCTTATGAAGCTCGAGCCGTTCATCAGCCAGCCCGCCGCCTGCGCCCAGGTCGTCGTCAGAAAGACGGAGATCTTCTCGACCGTCAGGCCGGGATCGAACTCGCGGCCATGTTCGCCCTGGAGGGCATATTCCATCGCGAAAGGATTGATGCCGCTGCGCTTCAGCCAGCTCGCTGCTTCGGCTACGGAGAAGACGTCGACCAGCGAATTCAATCGCATCATGCCTTTGAGGTCGAGAAGCTTCAGATAGGCGGCGATCGGGATTCCGGCGAGCGAGGCCATGCGCGCATAGCTGTAGAGCAGCGACATGTTGGGCACGGTGAGCGGAATGATGCCGTCGGCGATGTCCAGCGCCAGCAGGCCCTGGTTGCCGATCAGAGTCAGGTCGTCGTCGCTGACTCCGAGTCCGGCTGCAAGCCGTCCGCGCGTCGCCGGCCGCTGGTCCAGCCTCGAATCCACCGTCCATTGCAATATCGGATCGGTATAAAGCGGATTGCGCTCATATAGCGGGTGGTAGATCGGCAGCGCGTCGTCCGTCAGGCCCTCGGACGGATAGACGATCATCGGCACGGCGGCGGCGGTCTGAGTGAACGCCTGGCTGACCGACAGGCTGTTCGCGGCGACGTCCACGCTGGCGACGATGCGCAGCTCCCCCGCGACTCGGACTCGCATGCCGGCAACGATCGTCGCGAAGTTCGTGCCGGTCCCGGTAACCGCCGTTCCGGCCGCGATGCTCACCGTGCCCTGCGCCGTGTAGGGCGGCAGCGTTCCGGCCGCCACTCCGAGGAAACCCGGATTGTTGAAGAGGCGATCGAAGAGGTCGACCGGATTGGCCCGATCCTTCACGCCGATGGTCGTGATGTCCGAATAGAGCGCCAGCGTTTCCGGCACCGTGCTGCGGTAGCGCTGATTGAACAGCACGATACCGCCGAGGGATTCGATCGTGCCGGTGCCGATCGATCCGCCCAGCGCCTCGATCACCAGATTGAGGTCCTTGAAGGCGACGCCGCTGATCTGCGCCAGCCGGACGAAGCGGTTGAGCAGATCCAGGGAGCCCAGCGACTGATAGGCGATCCGGTTTATCGGTTGGGCCGGATCGGACCGGTCGATCTGGGTTCGAAGATATTGCCCGGCCGCGTTGGCACTGTTGATGAAGAAGCCGTCGGCGATGTTGGCGGCGAGCTCCGCGTCGTCCAGGTCCTGGACCAACAGAGACTGGAGCTGGTCGAAGGACAGGCCGGTCCGATAGTTGAAGTTGACGCTCCACGACAGATCGTTGAGCGGATAGACGGTCATTGCGGCGCCGGTGGCGGCCTTCAGCCATGGGCTGTCCACCGTAAGCGCCGTGTCGCTGCCGACTGCGACAACCACTCGGCGCTCGTCGCCGATCTGTACCGAATCGCCCGGAAATATCTGCGCGACGAAGCTGGTCGCCGTGCCGGCAACCGCCGCGGAGCCGGCCGTTACCGCTACGTTGCCGCTGGCGGTTGCGGCCAGAATGCGCCCGCTCGGCACTCCATATTGGGCGCCGACGCTTTCGCCCGTCGTCGCCGGGGTGGAAACGACCTGATATTGAGTGGGGGACAGGGACAGCGCCTCGCAGCTCACGGAGAACAGGGTCGGCAGTTCGGCGGCGGGATCCGAGCCGGGGGCGTCGAGATAGGTCCCGTAGATCTGCCAAAGCGCGCTGCCCAGCGCCTTCAGATACCCCCGGATCTGCACCAGCGGCAGGTTGAACGGGAGACTGAACGGGTAGGGCGCGGCGGCCAGCGTGTAGAAAACGTCGGCGGTCGGCTGCTCGGCGTTGATCGTCGCGGTGAGCACTTCGTTGACGATCTGCAGGAACGGCACGAGATCGTTCGTCATCGCACAGGTAAGCGGGATGTTCGCGATGTCCGGGCGTCGCTCGAACAGATGATATCCGGCTGGGATGTTCGGATTGTAGGTGGGATTGTCGAGATATTGCACCACGATCCGCAGGAGGTCGACGAGATAGGCGGCGGGCCCGAACATCGAGGCGCAGTGTTCGCAGGAGCAATAGTCCAGCGACCCGAAGAAATCGGCATAGCTCGGGATGGCATAGAGGTAGTCGAGCACATCGTCGTCGACATTGCTCATCCGCCCCGCCATGTAATGCGGCGAGCCGACGGTGTTGTGGAAGGCGGCCCACAGATGGCGGGTGCGCAGCTTGGTCTCCACCGCGCGGCGATGCAGTTTGGCGAGCCCGGCGTCGTTCAGACCCAGCGAGCCCGAATAGGCCGCGACGAAGGCGGCCTCCGGCTGCTGCGCGATATGATGTGCGGAGGTCAGTCCCTGCAGGATGAGCCGTCTGGCGACTTGCTCGTCGTCGTGAAGCCGCAGCAGGCGCTGATAGAGGCGCAATTGGGAGAGGTCTTCCTGCGGATCGAGCCCGTGCCAATCCAGCGCCTCGACCTTGTCCGGATGGATCAGGTCGGCGGAGAGGATATCGAAACCGGGGTTTCTCGCCTGGAATGAAGCGAACTTCGCACCGTCGATTGCGCTTAGATCCACCACAGTGGGACCCCCGTTAGAAATTGTATGAGAATTGGCTCTGGCTCAGCGAGATCTTCGACTTCTTGGCTAGCTTCTGATATTCCGCCCGTTTTGCGGGCTTGAAAATTCCCCCGCTTGAAAACTTGTACAGTTTGTCAAGTCTCGACTTCTTCAACTTGTACCGCGTGTCTTCTTTCTTCTTCTGGCTGGCGGTGATGTCGAATAGCTTGACCGGCTTGCCTTTGGAGCGGTCCTCGAGTTCGAGCCAGCCGTAGCCGGCGGCGTTGAGTGCCGTGGTGTCGCTGATGTCGAGGCCCAGCTGCCCCGCCGTTATCCGCTTGATGAGCCCGGTAACCGCTGGAACTTCGGTGGCGAAGAGGCTGCCCATGCCGCCCGCCGTCAGCGTGTGGAACAGACCCTCATGCAGGCCGATTTGCCCCTTGGAGGTGTTGCCGCGCGTGGTCAGCGCGAAGTTCATGGTCTCCACCGCAAGCTCGGGATGGATGGACTTGAGCTGCAGATGATGCGTTTCGAACGGGCTCGAGAAATCGAAGTCCGCATCGTCCTCCGAAATCACGTTGGTCAGGTGACTGCGCGTCATCGCATAATCCTTGCGAAGGTCGCTGCCGCTGCTGGGGGTCTTGATGCGCGAGTTGGCGGTGTCCCAATGCTGCGCGAGCACGGGGTTGCTGACGAAGAAAAGCCCGCTGAATTCGTTGAATTTATCAAATATGGTTTGTTCGAGCTTTGGCGAAAAGCGCTGGTTTTCGTCACCGAACAGGAGCGAATTGTTCTTCCTTATCTCAGCGCTCTCATCCCATGAAACGATGACGTTGGAAAAATATTCGGTGGGGGTAAGATAGCGATATTGC
>JASLBD010000225.1 GCA_030146745.1 Allosphingosinicella sp.
CGGCGCTGGACGCCACCCGCGACCGGCCGCCCGGCTTCGTCAAGGCGCTGGTCACCTTCCCATGACCCGGCTGGGCTTCATCGGCACCGGCTGGATCGGCCTGGACCGGATGCGGGCGATTCTCGCCGTCGAGGGAGTCGAGGCGGCGGCCATCTGCGAGCCCGCGCCGGAAATGGCGGCCGAGGCGCTGAAGCTGGCGCCGGACGCGGTCCTGGTGGCTTCGCTGGACGAAATGCTGGCGCTGGCGCCGGACGGCGTGGTGATCGCGACGCCCAGCGCCCTCCATGCGGCGCAGTCCCTGCGGGCGCTTGAGGCGGGCGCCGCCGTCTTCTGCCAGAAGCCGCTCGGCCGCAACGCCGCCGAGGTGGAACAGGTGCTCGCCGCGGCGCGCCGGGCCGACCGCCTGGTCGGAGTCGACCTGTCCTATCGATATACGGAGGGCATGCGGGCGGTTCGCGAGCTGGTCAGTCGCGGCGCCCTGGGGAAGATCTACGCCGCGAACCTCGTCTTCCACAACGCCTACGGCCCGGACAAGGCGTGGTTCCACGACCTCGAACTATCGGGCGGCGGGTGCGTGATAGATCTCGGCATCCACCTCGTCGACCTGGCCTTGTGGACTCTCGATTTCCCGCGGGTGACGGGCGTTTCCTCACGGCTCTATTCGAAAGGACGGCCACTCGAGGCCGGCGGGATCGAGGATTTCGCCACGGCCACGCTCGACCTGGAAGGCGGTGCGACGGTCCAGATCGCCTGCTCGTGGAACCTCCCCGCGGGGTGCGACGCGGTCATCGGCGCGGAATTTTACGGGACCGAGGGTGGCGCCACGTTCCGGAACGTCGACGGCTCCTTCTACGATTTCACCGCCGAACGGCTGCACGGAACATGCCGCGAGCGCCTCGCGGACCCGCCGGACGCCTGGGGCGGCCGCGCCGCCGCGCACTGGGCGCAATCGCTCGCCCGGGGTTCGCGATGGTCCGACACCATCGCCGGCCTGCGCGAAGCCTCGACCGCGATCGACCGCATCTACGCCGCGGCCGGCCGCGGCGGCGCTGCCGGGACCGATCCCCTGAAGGCCGGAGCGGCGCCACAAGAGCATTGCATCGCCACCGCGGACTAAGCTTAGCGCCGACATTTCGTCGATCGCTTATGCGTCCGCGCCGGAGCCGCCACAGTCTGTTCGCGCTGCACCGAAACCGCCATCGGTTACCCCACGCCCAGATGCCGCGCGAGCTTGTCGAGGGTCTGGTAACCGAATTCCACCGCGCCGAAGCCGATCTTGGAGTCTCGCAGCTCCTTTGTCGGATGCAGCTGACGCATGGTCAGCACGCATTTGCCGTCGCTTTGTTCATCGAAGGTGATGGTCACGTGGAACCGCTCGGGATCGTCGTCCACATCCACGCCGTGCTCGATCTCCAGCAGCCGTGGCGGGTCCACGCGCAGGAACACCATGCGGTTTTCCCAGCGGGTGCCGTCGGGCCCGGTGTAGACGAACCGCCAGCGGCCGCCTTCGCTTATGTCGATCTCCAGGGTTTCCGTCGTGAAGCCCTCCGGCCCGAACCAGCGCGTGACCTGGCTGGGATCGGTAAAGGCCTGGAACACGCGCGAGGGCGGTGCGGCGATCACTCGGGACAGCACGATCTCGCGCTCGAGTGCCCAGGTCGCGCGGGGGTCATGGCTCATTGTCTTCACCTTTCGAGAGGTTCGGTTGCGGGGATTGCGGTTGCGCCAGGAAGCGCTCCAGCCGGTCGAGCCGCGCTTCCCAGGCCGCGCGCGTGTGATCGAACCAGAGCGCCGTCTCGGCCAGACGCTGGGCATTCAAACGGCAGGGGCGCTTTTGGCCATCGCGCCCGCGCGCGATCAGCCCGGCGCGCTCCAGCACCTTCAGGTGCTGCGACACCGCGGCCAAGCTCATCGGAAAGGGCCGGGCGATCTCCTGCACGGTCATGTCGCCTTCTTTGGCCAAGCGGCTGACGATCGACAGCCGAGTTGCATCGCCGAGAGCTGCGAAGGTGTCGCTAAGCGGCTGGGAACACTGCACGTCCAAGATCTCACAAGATATTTAAGTGATTGGTTGAATAAAGAGGTCGGCGGCGTCCGTCAAGGACGGCGCAAGGGCGGCCCATCTTCAAATCGGACCTGGAACCGCGGGCGATCGGGAAACGAGAGGCGGATCGATGGTTGGAAGCTTCGCGCAAAGAGGAGAGAAGCCATGGCGACCCAGCCCGAAATCGCGCCGCCGGACACCGTCCAGCCGCAATCGCCCGCGGAGAGCCCGTCGGTCCAGCCGCCCGTCGAGGAACCGGGGACGGGCTCGCCCGAGATCGTTCCGGAGCAGCCGGATCAGGACTTCCCCGGCGGGTCTCCGGCCGAAACCTCTCCTCCGCCGGATTGAGCATCGGCGAGCACCCGTCCGGCGACCTGCGCAGGCCGCGAATCAGTCGCGTTCGGACGGATCGTTGGCGCTGTGCGCCGCCGGCTCCGTCGGCTGCTCGGTGAACCCTTCCAGCCCCGTCAGTTCCTCGAGGTCGCGGGCGATTTCCACCGGGCTTGCGGCGTAGGCGCAAACGAGCTCGGCGACCGACTTCAGCGAATGAAGATGGATCCGCTCGTAGCCGTGGCTGGCGTCGATGCCGAACGTGATCAGGGCAGTCCGCACGTCCGCCCCGCCTTCGAGCGCCGAGGCGCTGTCCGATCGGTAGTAGCGGAAGACGTCCCGCTGGTGCCGGATTCCGTTCACCTCGCACAGGCGAATGAGCTTGCGGGTGAGGTGATAGTCGAAGGGACCGACCTGATCGGCCATCCCGATCGTCACTCCGAATTCCGCGCTGTTCTGCCCGGGCGCGGTGGCGCCGTTGTCGATGGAGACCATGGCGACGACGTTGTCGAGGAGGACGGCGGAAGCGCCGGATCCGACTTCCTCGGTGATCGTGAAGATGAAGTGGACGTCGACCGGGACATGGACCGCGCCGTCGACCATCGCCTTCAAGGCGGCCAGCGCCGAGGCGCATCCCGCTTTGTCGTCCAGGTGGCGCGAGACGATATAGCCGTTGTCCAGGAACTCCGCGCCCGGGTCGATGGCCACGAAGTCGCCGATATGGATGCCCAGCGCCTCGACGCTCGCGCGGTCGCTGCAGTCGGCGTCGATCCTGACCTCGACGAAGCGCCAGCCGACCGGCTGCGTGTCGACCTCGTCGTTGAACGTGTGGCCCGACGCCTTCAGGGGCAGGATCGTGCCGCGGTAGCTCCCCGCCTCGGTGAAGATGGTGCAGCGCGTCGACTCCGCCGACCGGGCCGACCAGGTGCCGATCGACACCAGCTCCAGCCGGCCGTTGTCCTTGATCATCTTTACCGTGGCGCCGAGCGTGTCGAGATGCGCGACCACCGCCCGGGCACCCTCGGCCTCGCGCCCGCGATAGAGCGCGAGAATGGCGCCTCGGCGAGTCACCGAATAAGGCACCTTCAGGCGCTCCAGCTCTTCGGAAACGTAGCGAACGATGGTGTCGGTATAGCCGGTGGGGCTCGGGATGGAGAGCAGCCGCTCCAGCTGGGCCCGTAGATAGCCGACGTCAATCTGCGGCAATGTCCGCCCTCCTTCCGGCCTTGGCCGGCATGGTCAACGGGAACAGCAGGTCGATGAACCGCTCCGCCGTCGGTTGCGGCTCGTGGTTCGCGAGGCCGGGCCGTTCGTTCGCCTCGATGAAGACATAGTCCGGCTCGGCCGGGCGTTCGACGATGAGATCGACTCCGACAACGGGGATGTCGATCGCCCGGGCCACGCGGGTCGCCGCCTCGATCAGACGGGGATGGACGAGGGCCGTCACGTCGTGAATCGTCCCGCCCGTGTGGAGATTCGCGGCCTTCCGCACCGCGAAGACCGTCCCCTTGGGAGGCACCTCGTCGAGGCGGTACCCGGCCCTGGCAACGCAGCGCTCGGTCTCCGCGTCGAGCGGTATTTTCGATTCGCCCGCGGTGGCGGCGGCGCGGCGCCGCGATTGCCGCTCGATCAGCGTCCGGACGGTGTCCCGGCCGTTGCCGACCACCTCGGCGGGCCGGCGAATCGAGGCGGCGACGAGCCTGAAGCCGATCACGACGAGCCGCAGGTCCTCGCCCTTGTGGAAGCTTTCGACGAGCACCTTGTCGCACTGGGCGCGGGCCGATTCGATCGCGGCGGCCACGCTGTCCATCGAGTCCAGGTCGACGGCCACTCCGCGGCCCTGCTCGCCCCGTGCGGGCTTGACGACGAGCGAGCCGTGCCGCTCGAGCATCGCCCGCACGCCCTCCATATCGTCCGCTTCCACCTCGTCCGGCACATCGACACCGGCGGCCTGGACGATCCGGCGGGTCATCGCCTTGTCGTCGCAGATCGAGAGGGCGACGGCGGTCGTGAGCTCGGAGAGGGATTCCCGGCATCGTAGCTTGCGGCCGCCGGAGCGCAGCTCGAAGAGGCCGCCGCCGGTATCGATCACGTCCACTCCGATGCCGCGGCGGCGCGCTTCGTCGATGATGATCCGCGCATAGGGGTTCATCGACTTGGCGGGATCGTTGCCCGTGAACAGGCGCTCGTTGATGATGTTTCGGCGCTTCACGGCGAAGACGGGGAGGCGCTGGAAGCCCAGCTTCGCGTAGAGCCCGATGGCCCCCTCATTGTCGTGGAGCACGGACAAATCCATGTAGCGGGCGCCCCGGGCGATATAATGTTCGGCGAGCCAACGGATCAGCGCCTCGCCGACCCGCGGGTGCGGGGTTTGCGGGTCGACGGCCAGGGCCCAGAGCGACGAGCCCTTCTCCGGATCGTCATAGGCGTGGCAATGGTCGATGCCGGTGACGGTGCCGATGATCGCGCCCGATCCTTCGTCCTCGGCGACGAAATGGGTGAGGAGCCGCGCCTCCTCGCTATGCTCCTCGAAGAAATCGGGCCGCACCTGGACCATTCGGTGCAGCGCGTAGAGGCGGTTCACGGCATCGGAGTCGGTATCGGCGACCATCCTGCGCACGAAATAGCCGGTGGGACGCCAGTTCGCCGCCCGGTAGGTGAAAAGGTTGAGCCGGTAGGTGTGGGACGGATCGAGGAACAGCTCGGCGGGCGCTGCGGCGAGGACGACGTGCGGATCGGTGACGTACATCGCGATGTCGCGCTGCTCGGGTACTTCCGCCCGGATCGCGGAAACGAGCTCGCCGACGTCGGTGAAGGTATGGGCGAACAGGATCCGGCCCCAGCCGCAGTCGGTGAGCGCGTTGAGCCGGGGCTGCTTGCCGCGCGGATCCTGCAGGAAGGGAAAGAGCGGCCGGCCGCGGCCGTGACGGGCGCGAGTGTTGATGCGGCTCGACATCAGCCCACCTTGTGCGTTTGCAGCCAGAGCTCGAGCAGCCCCACCTGCCACAGCTGAGACCCGCGCAGAGGGGTGATGTGGACGGTCGGATCGGCGAAGAGATGCTCGAGATAATCGGGAGCGAAGAGCCCGCGCTCGAGCGCCGGCGCCGAGGTCAGAGCGTCGCGCACCAGGTCGAGATACGGTCCCTCGATATATTTGAGGGCGGGTACCGGGAAATAGCCCTTCGGCCGGTCGATCACCTCGGACGGAATCACCTCGCGCGCCGTGTCCTTCAGGATGCCCTTGCCGCCGCCGGCGAGCTTCAGCTCCGGCGGGATCCGGGCCGCGAGCTCGGCAAGATCGTGATCGAGGAACGGGACCCGAGCCTCCAGCCCCCAGGCCATGGTCATATTGTCGACGCGCTTGACCGGATCGTCGACCAGCATGACGGTCGA
>JASLBD010000272.1 GCA_030146745.1 Allosphingosinicella sp.
ATCCGGACGAGATCGACGACATCGCCCGGGCCGTGATCGACGCCCGGGTGGACGCGCTGATCGTCGCCAACACGACGGTGTCTCGGCCGGAATTGCGCTCGAAGCTCAAGGGCGAAACGGGCGGCCTTTCCGGGGCGCCGCTCAAGGGGCTCGCACTCCAGCGGCTGAAGGATTTCCGGGCCGCGACCGGGGCCGCACTGCCGCTGATCGCGGTGGGCGGGATCGAGAACGGCGTCGACGCCTATGACCGCATCCGCGCCGGCGCCAGCCTCGTCCAGCTCTACACGGCGCTGGTCTACCAGGGCCCGGGCGTGGCCCGGGCGATCGCCGGCGAGCTGAGGTCGCTGCTCAGCCGTGACGGCTTCGCCACCCTGGCCGACGCGGTCGGGGCGTCTTAGCGCTTGCGGCGCGGGCGAAGGGGACTAGTGTCGCCGACGATGCTCAGCCGGCTTTTGCTCCCGTTTCTTCTGCTTCTCGCGTCCTGCGCGACCGCTTCCGGCCCGGCCCCGACCGGCGAGTCGCAGGTGCGCGGAATGGTCTCGGCCGCCGATCCGCGAGCCGCCGAAGCGGGGCGCTGGATCCTCAACCAGGGCGGCAACGCCGCCGACGCGGCCATCGCCATCCAGATCGCCCTGACCGTGGTCGAGCCGCAATCGTCCGGGATCGGCGGCGGCGGCTTCTTCGTCTATCACGACGCCGCGAAAGGGCGCGTCTTCACCTATGACGGCCGCGAAAAGGCGCCGGACGCCGCCTCGCCCAGGTGGTTCTTCGGCCCGGACGGGAAGCCGCTGCCCTATCGCCAGGCGATTCCCGGGGGCAAGAGCGTCGGAGTGCCCGGCAACATCCGGCTGATGGCGCTCGCCCACGGGCGCCACGGCAGGCTGCCCTGGGCGAAGCTGTTCGAGCCGGCGATCCGCCTCGCCCGCAATGGCTTCGCCCTGACCCCGCGGATGCGCAACGCGATCGCCAACAACCGCGCCCTGGCCGGGATGAGCGAATGGGGGCGCGGTTACCTCTTCGGACCGGACGGGGAGCCCAAGGCGGCCGGAACGGTCCTGCGCAACCCGGAGCTGGCGCAATTGCTCGAACGGGTGGCGGCGCGGGGGCCGGACTATTTCTACGTCGGCCCGGCCGCCGAGGCGATCGTTCGAACCGTCCGCGGCGCCCCGCGCAACCCCTCGGCGATGGTGACGGGCGATCTCGCCGCCTACGAGGCGAAGGAGCGGCCGCCGGTCTGCGCGCCCTATCGCGGCTACCGGATCTGCGGGATGGGACCGCCTTCGTCGGGGGCGACCACGGTCTACGCGACCCTGAAGCAGGTCGAGCGCTTCGACCTGCGCGGGCTCGGCAAGGACAATCCGGTCGCCTGGCACCTGATCGGCAATTCGATGCGCCTCGCCTTCGCCGACCGCGAAGCCTATATCGCCGATCCGGAATTCGTGTCTGTGCCGGTGGCCGGCCTGATGGATGCGGCCTATCTCGCCTCCCGCTCGCGGCTGATCTCGCCGGACCGGGCGATCGACACGGCCGTCGCCGGCACTCCGCCCGGAGCCCCCAGGGTGACGGCGGCGGCCGCGATGGAAGTGCCGTCCACCTCCCACATGGCCGCCGCCGACGGCGCCGGCAACCTCGCCTCGGTCACTTCGACCATCGAGGGGCCCTGGGGTTCGGGGCTGACCGTCAACGGCATGTTCCTCAACAACGAGCTGACCGATTTCAGCATCGTGCCGGAGGTCGGCGGAGCGCCGGTCGCGAACCGGGTCGAGGGCGGCAAGAGGCCGCGAAGCTCGATGTCGCCGACCATCGTCTACGGGCCCGACGGCAAGGTCCGGCTCGCCGTCGGAGCCGCCGGCGGCCCGACGATCATCGCTCAGGTCGCCAAGGCGATCATCGCCATGATCGACTGGGATCTCAGCGCCCAGGAGGCGATCGCCCTTCCCACGATCTTCGCGCCCGGCGACACCTTGATGGTCGAGCGCGGGACGAGCCTCGAGGCGATGATCCCGGCGCTTCAGGCGCTCGGCAACAAGGCGGCGCCGATGAACCCGGGCTTCAAGGCCAATGCGATCGAATGGGTGGACGGCGGGTGGCGCGGGGCCGCCGATCCGCGCAGCGAGGGCGTGGCGCTCGCACAATAATCTTACGGAGTGGCCATGCGCGAGCTCGAACATTTTCCCAATCTCGTCGCCATGTTCTTCGCCCGGGCCGCGCAGAAGGGGGATGCGCCCTTCCTCTGGGCGAAGCGGGACGGGGAATGGCGGCCGATCGGCTGGCGCGAGGCCGCCGACCAGGTCTGCTCGCTCGCCGCCGGGCTGAAGGCGATCGGTCTCAGGCCCGGCGACATGGTCATGCTGGTCTCCGAGAACCGGCCGGAATGGTGCATCGCCGACCTGGCCATCATGGCCGCCGGCTGCGTCACCGTGCCCGCCTACACGACCAACACCGAGCGCGACCACCAGCACATCCTCGACGACAGCGGCGCCCGCGCCGTCATCGTCTCGACCCAGAAACTGGCCAGGCCGCTGCTTCCGGCGGTCATTCGCTCAAGCAATTGCGAGCATGTCATCGGGATCGAAGCCTTGCCCGGCGGCCAGTCCGGAAATGTCGGCTTCCACGACTGGACGGCCCTGATCGCGGCCCACGCGCCCGACGTCGCCGCCTGCACCGAAACCGCCGCGAAGGTGACTCGCGACGACCTCGCCTGCCTGATCTACACGTCCGGCACCGGCGGCGCCCCGCGCGGGGTGATGCAGCATCACGGCGCCATCCTCCACAATGTCGAGGGCTGCGTCGAAGTCATCTCAGAGGACTTCGGGGTGGGCGAGGAGGTGTTCCTCTCCTTCCTCCCGCCCAGCCACGCCTACGAGCATAGCGGCGGCCAGTTCTTCCCGATCGGGATCGGCGGGCAGATCTATTATTCGGAAGGGCTGGAGAAGCTCGCCTCGAACATCGAGGAGGTGCGGCCGACCCTGATGATCGTGGTGCCGAGGCTTTTCGAGGTGCTTCGCCAGCGCATCCTCAAGAATGTCGAGAAGCAGGGCAAGCTCGCCAACTACATGATGAAGAGGGCGCTGGAGATCGGCGCCCGCGATTATGCCGGCGCCAAGAGCCTGTGGGACCGGCCGATGGACCTCGTGCTCGACGCGCTGTTCCGGCCCAAGGTCAGCGCCCGCTTCGGCGGCCGGGTGAAGGCGATGGTCTCGGGCGGAGCGCCGCTCAATCCGGACGTC
>JASLBD010000283.1 GCA_030146745.1 Allosphingosinicella sp.
TTCAAGCCCGCCGCCGTCCGCGCCGCCGGCCGCGCCTCGTTCATCGCGGCCGAATAACATGGGCCACGAACAGGAGGGCCGCTGGGCCCTCGTCGTCCATGGCGGCGCCAAGGAGATGGAGGCGAGCGAGGAAGACGACAACCGCAACGGCGTGATCGAGGCGGCGCGCGCCGGGATCGCGGTGCTGGAGCAAGGCGGAAGCGCGGTGGACGCCGTCGAGGCCGCGATTAAGATCTTGGAAGACCTGCCGGTGTTCAACGCCGGCCGGGGATCGGCCCTGAACGAGGCCGGAGAGATCGAGATGTGCTCGGGCCTGATGGACGGGAAGGATCTCTCCGTCGGCGCGGTCGGGGCGATCCGGAACGTTCGCCACCCGGTAAGCGTCGCCAAACGGCTGCTTGCCGAGAAGGAGATCTTCCTGGTCGGCGAAGGGGCGTTTCTGTTCGCGAGGAACGAGGGGCTGGAGACGGTCCCGAGCGAGGCGCTGATCACCCGCACCCGGCGTCACGCGCTTGAGCATATGCACGACACGGTAGGCGCGGTGGCTATGGACAAGGGCGGCAACCTTGCCGCGGGGACCTCGACCGGCGGCCTTACCGGTCAGAAGGTGGGTAGAGTCGGCGACAGCCCCCTTCCCGGCAACGGTCTCTACGCCGACAATCATATCGGTGCGGTCTCCTTTTCGGGGGATGGCGAGAGCATCGCTCGTGTCGCCTTGGCCGCGCAGGTCATGGCGAGCATCGGCCGAGACGGTCCCGAGGAAGCCATTCGCAAGGCGGTGGAACAGCTACCTGGAGTCGGCGGCGCCTCCGGCGACGGCGGCGGAATCGCCATCGCCAAGGACGGACGGATCGGCTGGGCGCACAACAGCCCGGCTTTCGCCATCGCCTATGCGAGCGGCGATTCGCCGGAGCCGAAGGCCTATCTAGGCAAGGAAGAAGAGAGACGTGGCTGACGAGGAACGGCGTCGGAAGGGCTGCCTGATCATCATCGGCGGTCACGAGGACCGAGATCCCGAGGGCGAGCGGCAGATCCTGCGCGAGGTGGCGAAGCACGTCCACGGCGGCAAGCTCGTCCTCGCCACGGTCGCCAGCCATCGGCCCGAGGGCTATTTCGACGAATATGAGAAGGCCTTCGCCGACCTCGGCATCGGCGAGCTGGTCGAGCTCTATGTCGAGGAGCGCAGCAGAGCCGGCGACCGCGACAAGCTCTCTGTCCTCGACGACGCCGCCGGCATCTTCTTCTCCGGAGGCGACCAGCTCCGGATCACCAGCCAGATCGGCGACACCGGGATCGAGGCCAAGGTGCGCGCCCTCTACGAGCGCGGCGGAGTCGTCGCGGGGACCTCGGCGGGCGCGTCGGTGATGAGCGAGACGATGCTGGTCAAGGGCACCAGCAAGGAGACCCACCGGATCGGCGACCTCCACATGTCGCCCGGCATGGGGCTGGTCCGCAATGTCATCATCGACCAGCATTTCGCCGAGCGCGGCCGCTTCGGCCGGCTGATCGGCGCCGTCGCCCACAACCCCCGGGTGCTCGGCCTGGGCCTCGACGAGGATACGGCGGCGATGGTCGAAGGCGACGTCTTCAAGGTGATCGGAAGCGGCGCCGTCTATGTCGTCGACGGCACCGACGTCAGCTATTGCAACGTCGCCGAGGCCCGATCCGACTGCGCCCTTTCGATGCACGACGTGCGGGTCCACGTCCTCTCCGACGGCGATTCCTTCGATCTCGAGGCCCGCCGACCCGTCCATCCGAAAAGTTGAGCGGAGCCATAGCCGCTCCCGCCGGTTGAGGCCGCCATGTGGGAAGCAACGACCGTCGATCTCGGCTCCGGCCGGAGCCTACATGCCCTTCAGCGCGGGAACGGGCCGGACGTGGTGCTCCTCCATGGCGCGCTCACCACCCATCATGACTGGCTGGCGGGACCTGCCGACGCCCTGGCCGAGGGGACGCGGGTCACGCTCCTCGACCGTCCCGGCCACGGCCTCAGCCGCCGCCCGCGCTTCGTCGGCACTCCGCGCGACCAGGCCAGGCAGATCGCGGCAGGCCTCGACGCCCTGGACGTCGGGCCTGCCGTCGTCGTCGGCCACAGCTTCGGCGCCCTCGTCGCCCTCGCGCTGGCCGAGCAGCTTCCGGAACGGGTCACCCGGCTCGTCTTGATCGCTCCCCTCGTCTTTCCCGAGCCGCGCCTGATGGAGCATGGCCTGATCGCGCCCCGCTCGATGCCGGTCATCGGTCCGCTGCTCTCGCGGGCCGGCCGGCGCAGCGGCTTCGACAGGGCCGCGATCGAATGGATCCAGGCGGTGATGTTCTCGCCGGCCCCGGTGGCGGGCGGGTGGAAAAGGAGCTTTCCCTTCGAGCAGGTGCTCGATCCGGACGTGCTCGTCCACGAAGGCGAGGATGCCAGTTCGATGCTGCCGCTTTCGCCGGCGGGGACGATCGACCTGCGGCGGATCGAGGGGCCGGTCCACGTCCTTCTCGGCACCGAGGACCGGGTGGTCGAGCAGGAGCGCCAGGGCAAGGCGCTCGCGCGGCTCCTGAGCGACGCCCGGCTCACCGCGATAGAGGGGGCCGGCCACATGCTCCACCACAGCCATCCCGACGTCGTCCTGCGCGCCCTGCGCGAGGCCGCCGCTCCCGTCCCGGCATGAGCGACGCGGACGTCCTCGCCCGCCACGGCAACGGCACCGCTCGCGGCCTCGCCGCCGGGGCCGCCGCCGGAGCTCTCGCCGGCGGCGAGCCGTGCCCGCAAGGCCTCGATGAGCCGGGTGCAACGGTCGACATGTTTCGCGCCGGGTGGCTCCGCTCGTCGCAAGGCG
>JASLBD010000299.1 GCA_030146745.1 Allosphingosinicella sp.
GCGGCGTATCACCTCGTCGATGACGATCCGCGATTGGCTTCCCGGCCGATCGGCATCCCAGGCGGTGTAGACGCAGTGGCAGGTCATGCCCATCGGCGCCGAGGACAAGGTCCGGAACGGCTCGACATCCACCTCGAGCTCCTCGAGCGAGGCCCGAACCACCGGCAGCTCCTCATGGCTGTCGACGAGCGCCCGGCCGTGGCCGGGCATATGCTTGATCACACCGACCACCCCGGCCGAAGCGAGCCCGTCGAGCACCGCCCGCCCGAGCGCCGCCACCTGCATCGGCTCGGAGCCCAGTGCCCGGTCGCCGACGATGTCGGTGGCGCCGGGCTGGCGCACGTCGAGCACCGGCAGGCAGTCGACATTGACCCCGACCTCGGCGAGGAGGACGGCGATCGCCGCCGCATTGGCCCGCGCCGCCTCGATCGCGCTCATCGGCGCCTTCTCGTAAAGCCGGGCGAACGCCTCGGCGGACGGAAAGGCGGGCCATTCGGGCGGCCTCATCCGGGCGACCCGGCCGCCTTCCTGGTCGATCAGGATCGGGAGATCGTCGCGGCCGTGAAGGCCGCGCAGCTCGGACGTCAGGGCGCGCATCTGCTCGCGGTTCGTGATGTTGCGCCGGAAGAGGATGTAGCCGACGGGATCGGCGTCGCGGAAGAAGGCCCGTTCGTCCGGGGTCGGCTCGAGCCCCAGAGGGGCGTAGATGGCGGCTTGCATGGTCGCTGTTTAGAGTCACCGTCATTCCCGCGAAAGCGGGAATGACGGGGATCGGCCGCCTACACCTTCAGGCACTGCTCCCCGGCGACCTTCAGGCGCCCGCAAATGCCGGCCGCGCCGGGGCCGGTGGCGCGGAGCCGGTAATAGGTCTTGCCGTTGACCTTGGCGACGACGACGCTGTGGGAGAGCGGGGCCAGATAGCCGAAGCGCCCCGAAAGCGCCTTCCAGGCCTTTTCGGCGGCCGCGCCGCTGGGAAAGGCGCCCAGCTGGATGGTGGCGCCGCCCGCGGCGGCAGGCGTGACGGGCGCTTCCTGCCCGGCCGGGGCGTTGGTCGGGGCCGGCGCCTTGAGCAAGGGCGGCTCCTTCTCCGCCGGGGCCGGAGCCTTGGGCTGGGCCGTCACCGGCGCCTCGGCCACCGCGCTGGTGTCGATGCTGGCATTGGGGGTACCGCCCTGGGCGGCGTCGAACGCCGTCTCGCCCTGGCCTTCGACGGTCATCCCGCCGGGGCTGTCGGGCTTGACCTTGTACGGCCCCCCGGGCGCCGCGATGATTTCGGGCGCGCCGGTCCCGCCGCCGTCGCGATTGCTCATCCAGAAGATTCCGCCGACGATTCCGCCGATCGCGGCGAGGCCGATCAGGACGGCGACGATCAGCTTGAGCGCGGAAGGGCCGCCTTCGCCGCCGTCTTCCTCGACCGCTTCCAGCCAGGGGAGACGATCGTCATTGTCGAGCGCAGGATCGTCGGCGCGAATGTCGGTCATCACTGCATCTCCTCGGCGGCCGCCACGCCCATGATCGCCAGGCCGTTCCTCAAAATCTGACCTGTGGCCGCCGCTAACTCTAGCCTCGCGCTCGTTAATTTCAAATTATCTTCGAGGAGAAAGCGCCGCGAGGGATCGTCGTTGCCGCGATTCCACAAGGCGTGGAAGGCGGCGGCGAGGTCGCCCAGGTAGAAGGCGATCCGGTGCGGCTCGTGCGCCTGCGCCGCGGCCTCGACGATGCGCGGGAACTGGGCGGCGAGACGGACCAGGCCCAGCTCCTCGTCGTCGAGCAAAGCGAGGTCGGCGCCCGCCTCCGGCTCGAGGCCGGCTTCCGCCGCCCGGCGGTGGAGCGACCTGATCCGGGCATGGGCATATTGGACGTAGAAGACCGGATTGTCCTTCGACGCCTCGACCACCTTGGCGAAGTCGAAGTCCATCTGGGCATCGTTCTTGCGGGTCAGCATGGTGAAGCGCACCACGTCCTTGCCGACCTCCTCGACCACTTCCGCGAGGGTGACGAAGCTTCCCGAGCGCTTCGACATCTTGACCAGCTCGCCGGCCCTCAGCAGCCGGACCATCTGGACGATCTTGACGTCGAGCGCCGGGCGGCCGGCAAGCGCCTGCACCGCCGCCTGGGTCCTTTTCACCGTTCCGGTATGGTCCGCGCCCCACACGTTGATCAGCTCGTCCGAGGCTTCGAGCTTCTGCATGTGATAGGCGGTGTCGGCCGCGAAATAGGTCCAGCTGCCGTCGGACTTCCTGATCGGCCGGTCCTGGTCGTCCCCGAACTCGGTCGAGCGGAAGAGGATCAGTTCCGTCGGCTCCCAATCCTCCACCGTCTTGCCCTTGGGCGGCGGCAGTGTGCCGCGATAGACAAGGCCCTTCTCGTCGAGCAGCTCGAAGGCGCGGTCGACGGCGCCCGATTCCTGAACTTCGCGCTCCGAGGCGAAAAGGTCGTGATGCACTCCGAGCAAGGCCAGGTCGGACCGGATCAGGTCGAGCATCGCGGCGACCGAGCGCCGGCGGAAGAGGTCCAGCCAGGCGTCCTCCGGGGCGTCGGCATGGGTTTCGCCATATTCGGCGGCCAGCGCCTCGCCGACCGGCTTCAGATAGTCGCCGGGATAGAGGCCGTCGGGGATCTCGCCGATCTGCCGACCGAGCGCTTCGAGATAGCGCAGGTGCGCCGAGCGGGCGAGGACGTCGACCTGGGCGCCGGCGTCGTTGACATAATATTCGCGGGTGACCGAATAGCCGGCGGTCTCGAGCAGGCTCGCCAAAGCGTCGCCGACGACGGCGCCGCGGCAATGGCCCATGTGCATCGGACCCGTCGGGTTGGCGGAGACATATTCGACGTTCACCCGCCGCCCCGCGCCCGCCGACGAGCGGCCGTAGGCGGCGCCGCCGGAGAGGATGGCGCGAAGCTCGTCGTGCCAGATCGACGGCGAGAGGCGGATGTTGATGAAACCGGGGCCCGCCACTTCGGCGCCGGCCACTTCGTCCAGCGCCGCCAGCCTCGGCGCGATCAGCTCGGCCAAAGCGCGCGGGTTGGTCCGGGCGCCCTTGGCGAGCACCATCGCCGCGTTGGTGGCGAGGTCGCCGTGGGAGGGATCGCGCGGCGGCTCCACCGCCACCGCCTTTCGCTCCAGCCCGGACGGAAGCGCGCCCTCGCCTTCGAGGGCGTCGAGGAGGGCGTCGAGATGCGCGGCGAAGCGGTCGTAGAGGGTCAAGACAAGGTCCGGATTTCGAGGAGCGCGCGGCTTAGACGATGTCCGCGGCGATTTGAAGGCGGGGTCGGCCCGCTGTAAGCTGTATCGATATTCGGGCCTGTTCCTTCTGCCCCCTCTCCCCAGGGGGAGAGGAGTGACAAATGCTCAAACCCGCTGAATGTCGATATGCCGATACAGCCTAGGCCGTTCTGGCCAGCCGCCTGATTCCCAGGTTCTCAAGCCGAAAGACGCCCGGCTCGGTCTGCCGAAGCGCCGCGGCCGCCGCCGCCGCTACGACATCCGCGTCGATCGCCGCGTACCGGTCGAGCCTGCCGCGCAGCAGGAGGTTGACCATTGGGCTCACCATGATGCCGATCCGCTCGCCAAGCCGCCGGTCGCCGCCGCGCGGACCTCGCAGGAGGCCCGGCTGCAATATGTCGAGCCGTTCGAAGCCCATCCCCTCCAGCGCCGCTTCCATATCGCCCTTGGTCCGAAGGTAGAAATTGGCCGAGGCGAGGTCCGCGCCCACCGAGGACACCGTCACCATCCGGCGAGCGCCGGCCGCTACCGCCGCTCGGGCGAAGGCGACGACCATGTCGAAATCGACCGCGCGGAAGGCCGGCTTCGAACCCGCCTGGCGCATCGTCGTCCCCAAGGCCGAGACTGCGGAGTCGGGGGCCAGGCCCGCGACGATGCCGGCCCATTCCGTCGGCGCCGCGACATGCTCGTGCCAGTTGGGATGGACGACCCCGCTGGGCCGCCGAAGCAGCGCGTCCACGTCGCACCCCTGCGCCAGCAGCTTGCGCGCGGCGAGGGAGCCGACGAGCCCCGTCGCCCCGATCATCGCCACCCGCACGTCAGAATCCCTCCGGAAGCTCGACCGGCCCGACCAGCTCGCGATGCTGGCGGACGGCGTAGCGGTCGGTCATTCCGGCGATGAAGTCCCCGATCGCCCGAAGCACGGCCGTCTCGTCCGTCTCCGCCGGAAGCCATTCCGGCGGAAGCCGGCGCGGATCGTCGCGATAGGCGGCGAAGAGGCGGGCGACGACCGCCTGCGCCTTGTCGCGCACCGCCATGACCGGCGCGGCATTGTACATCCTGGCGTGCAGGAAGCGCTTCAGAACCGCTTCCTCCCGGGCCATTTCGGGCGAGAAGCCGGAGAGCGGGCGGGCGGCGGCGCGCACCTCGTCCGCCGTCTCGACCCCGCTGTCGGCCAGCCTGCGCCTTGTCTCGTCGAGGACGTCGCCGACCATCAGGCCGATCTGGTCCCGCACCAGCTCCGGCACCAGCCGGGTCTTGTCCACGTCGGGAAAGCGGGCCCGGACCCCGGCCCAGGTGCGGGCGATGAGCGGCACCTCGAGCAGGTCCGCGAGGGTGAACAGGCCGGCGCGGAGGCCGTCGTCGATGTCGTGATTGTCATAGGCGATGTCGTCTGCGACCGCCGCGACCTGCGCCTCCAGGCTCGGCCAGCTCATCAGGTCCAGCGGAAATTCGCAATCGGCCTCGGCCAGCGCCCAGGGCGGGTCCGCGACCGGTCCGTTATGCTTGGCCAGCCCCTCCAGCGTCTCCCAGCTGAGGTTGAGGCCGCAATGGCGGGGATAGGGGCTTTCGAGGCGGGTCAGAAGCCGGATCGTATGGGCATTGTGGTCGAACCCTCCCGCCCCGGCCATCTCCGCCTGGAGAACCTCCTCGCCGGAATGGCCGAACGGCGGATGGCCGATGTCGTGGGCGAGGCACAGGGCTTCGGTGAGATCCTCGTTGAGGCCGAGCGCCCGGGCCATGGTCCGGCCGATCTGGGCGACTTCGAGGCTGTGGGTGAGGCGGACCCGGAAATGGTCGCCGTCCGGGGCGACGAAGACCTGGGTCTTGTGGCGGAGGCGGCGGAAGGGGACGCTATGGATGATCCGGTCGCGGTCGCGCTGGAAGGCGTCGCGGGGACCGCGCTGGCCGGTCGCCGGCTCGGCGTGAAGCCGTCCCCGCGAGGCCGAAGGATCGCAGGCGAAACGGGCCGCCGGCCTCACTTGGCGGGAAGCTTCTCGACCTTTTGCCCGGCCTCGCTGGTCCAGGCGAAGGCGCTCAGATCCTCGGCCGCCAGCTGGTTGACGAAGGCCTGCGCCTCCTTCGAGCTGGCGAAGGGGCCGACCAGCAGCCGGTTGGTGGCGTTGAGCGGGGCCGTCCAGGCCGAACGCCCGCCGAGCAGCTTGGGCGCCTTCGCCTTGAGCCGGGCGAACTCGCGGGGCAAAGCGGCCTTGGCGGCGCCGCCCGCGACCTGCACCCAGACCCGGCTGGGCTCGGCCGGAGCCGCCGGCTTGGGCTTCTTCGCCGGCGCGGAGGCCGCGGGCTTGGGCTTGGGCTTGGCCTCGGGCGTCCGGGCCGCGGGGCGCTCGGGCTCCGCGTTGTCGGCGATGGCCGCCGAAAGATCGGCCAACCGGCTGCCGGTTGGAACCGCCTCGGCCTGGGGCAGCGGCGCCGAAGGCGCGGCCGCGGCGATCCGGACCTCGGCCGGCCGCGGCTGAGGCTGCGGCTCGGGCGCGGCCTGCGCGGGCGGCGGGGCGGAAGGCTCGACGGCGGCGATGCGGACTTCGGACGGCTGCGCCTCTGGCCCGGCCTGCGGCTGCAGCTGGAACGGCACCGCCGCCAAGGCTCCGCCGGACGGCGCGGAGGCCGCTTCCCGCGGAGCGCCGGCGGCGGGTGCGGGCGTGACGGCGGCGGCCACCGCGGTTTCGGGCTGGACCCGCGCCGGGGCCGGAGCCGATTCGGTCGGCCTCGCCGGCGTTTGCGGCTTGCGCCGGGCCGGGGCTGGATCGAGGCCGCGCGACAAGGCCCAGTGCGGATTGCTTCCGCCGAAGCCGGGAGTGACGGAGGGGCGGCTCGTGGTCGTGGTCGTGGCCGTGGCCGCGGGCTGCCTGACGCCGGCGAGCGTCTCCTCCCCGCCGGATCTGGCAACCGGGCGGAGCGTGGTCGTCCGCCGGACCGCCGGGGCGAGCCCCCCTTCCGAGCCGGGGCGGCGGCGGGCGGCGGTCGAGACCGGCTCGGCCGGCGGCGACCGGCGTTCGAGCGTGCCCTGGCTCGGGTCCGGCCGGCCCGCATTGGTAACCGCGTTGGCGAAGTCGTTCGCCGCATAAGTGGAGGGCGGCGGCGTTCGGCCGTCGCGCGGGAACACGCCGAGGTGGACGGCTAGGGCCCGCTCCGCCGGGGCGAGACTCGGCAGCCGCGCCAGGAAGGGGCTCATCGCCGCCGCCTGCGGTCCCGGCATGGCCGCCTGGACCGCTCGGGTCGCGCCGGCGGAATCGCCGGTCAGGGCCAGCACCAGCGCCCGGGCCCGCTCCG
>JASLBD010000331.1 GCA_030146745.1 Allosphingosinicella sp.
TGGTGGGCGACGACGGGGCCCGCGACGCGCTGGGCCGGGCGGCGCGCCGGCGCGCTGCGCGCTACACGCCGGCGGCCACGGCCAATGCGATGGCGGCGCTCTATCTCGACCTGCTGGAGAGAAGGCGCCGCCCGCGCGCCGCCGTTCCGGCGACTCTGGCGGGGGCCGCATGAGGATCGTATATTTCACCCATTCGCTCGAATCCTGCTGGAACCACGGCAACGCCCATTTCCTTCGCGGCCTGATCCGCGAACTGATGGCTCGAGGCCACGATGTTCGAGCCTATGAGCCGGAATCCGCCTGGAGCCTGGAGAACCTGATCGCCGACCACAGCCCGGCCGGCCTCTCCGCCTACCGCGCCGCGTACCCGGAGCTGGAGTCGCTTACCTACCTCGAGGACGCGCCGCTGGACGAGATGCTCGACGGCGCCGACCTCGTCCTCGTCCACGAATGGAACGCGCCGAAGCTGGTCGAGAGGATCGGCCGGATTCGGGCGGGCGGCGGGCGTTTCACCCTGCTCTTCCACGACACCCACCATCGAGCGGTCAGCGATCCCGAGGCGATCCTCAGGTTCGACCTGTCGGGCTATGACGGCGTGCTCGCCTTCGGCGCGGCCCTGGCCGAGGTCTACCGGGCCTGGGGCTGGGGCGACCGCGCCTTCGTCTGGCACGAGGCCGCCGACGTGCATGTGTTCCGGCCATCGGCGGAGACCCGGAGCCGCCGCGGCCTCGTCTGGATCGGCAATTGGGGCGAGGGAGAACGTACCGCGGAGATCGAGGGATTCCTGCTCGCCCCGGCCCGGGACGCAAGCCTGCCGCTCGACATTTACGGAGTCCGCTACCCCGACGAGGCGCTGGCCCTGCTCGACCGCTACGGCGCGCGCTACCGCGGCTGGCTGCCCAATGCCGCGGCCCCGGCGATCTACGCGCGGCATCTCGCCACCGTTCACGTGCCCCGGCGCTGGTATTCGACCAGGCTGCCCGGGATTCCCACGATCCGGGTGTTCGAGGCGCTCGCCTGCGGTATCCCGCTGGTGTCCGCGCCGTGGGAAGACAGCGAGGGCCTGTTCCGTCCCGGCCAGGATTTCCTCGTCGCCGAAGACACCGCCGGGATGGTCGGGCGGCTGAACGCTCTGAAGAACGACGCCGAGCTGCGCCGGTCGCTGACGAGCAACGGCCTGGAGACGATCCTCGCCCGCCACACCTGCGGCCACCGTGCCGACGAACTGATCGCCATTCACGACGCGCTCACGACGCCTGCCCGGAGGGTTGCATGAAGATCGCTTTCTACGGATCCAGCCTTCTCTCTTCCTACTGGAACGGCGCAGCGACCTATTATCGCGGGCTTTTGCGCGACCTCGCCGCGCGCGGCTACGACATCACTTTCTACGAGCCCGACGCCTTCGACCGGCAGCAGCATCGCGACATGGAGCCGCCGGACTGGGCGCGGGTGGTCGTCTATCCGGCGACTGCGGAAGGGTTGCGCGCAGTCCTCGCCGAGGCGAAAGCGGCGGAGGTGGTCGTCAAGGCGAGCGGCGTCGGCGTGTTCGACGAGGCGCTGCTCAAGGGCGTGGTCGCCAAGTCGCGCGAGGACGCCCTGCGGATCTTCTGGGACGTCGACGCCGCCGCCACGCTCGACGAGATGCGCCGCGACGACAGCCATGTCGTCCGGCGGATGCTGCCGGCGCTCGATCTGGTTCTGACCTATGGCGGCGGGCCGCCGGTGATCGACGCCTATCGCGGCTTCGGCGCCGCCGACTGCGTGCCTGTCTACAACGCCCTCGATCCCGCCACCCATTTTCCGGCGGCGCCCGAGCCGGCCTTCGCGGCCGACCTCGCCTTCCTCGGCAACCGGCTGCCGGACCGCGAGGCCAGGGTGGAGGAGTTCTTCCTGAAGGCCGCGGCGTCGCTTCCGGAGCGAAGCTTCCTGATCGGCGGCAACGGCTGGGAGACCAAGGCGATGCCGGCCAACGTCCGCCACCTCGGCCACGTCTACACGCACCAGCACAACGCCTTCAACTCGACCCCGCTCGCGGTTCTGAACGTGGCGCGCGATTCGATGGCGGAAGTAGGCTTCTCGCCGGCGACTCGGGTGTTCGAGGCGGCGGGCGCGGCGGCCTGCCTCATCACCGACGCCTGGGAAGGAATAGAGATGTTCCTCAAACCCGGCGAGGAAGTCCTCGTCGCCCGCGACGGCAACGACGTCGCCGAGCATGTGCGGACCCTGACTCCGGAGCGGGCCCGCGCAATCGGGGCGGCGGCCCTGCGCCGGGTGCGCGACGAGCATAGCTATGCGCAGCGCGGCGAGCTGGTCGACCGGCTGCTGAAACGGATGCGGACCCCGGAAAGGAGCGCGGCATGAAGCTGGTCGTGCTCGGCCTCAGCCTCTCCTCCTCGTGGGGAAACGGCCATGCCACCACCTGGCGCGCTCTTCTGAAAGCCTTCGCGGCCCGAGGCCACGACATATCGTTCCTGGAGCGCGACGTTCCCTGGTACCGCGGCAACCGCGATCTCGCCGATCCCGATTTCTGCCGGCTTCACTATTATGACTCGCTCGGCGAGCTTGGAAACTGGTCCAGCGAGATCGCCGGAGCCGACGCGGTGATCGTCGGTTCCTACGTCCCCGAGGGGGTCGCCGTCGGCAGCTTCGTCCAGCATCATGCGCGGGGCGTCACCGCTTTCTACGACATCGACACGCCGGTGACCCTGGCCAAGCTCGAGCGCGGAGACTTCGAATATCTCTCGCCGGGCCAGATCCCGCTCTACGACCTCTATCTCTCCTTCACCGGCGGCCCGACCCTGGCGCGCCTGGAGGGCCATTACGGCTCCCCCGCGGCGCGCGCGCTCTATTGCTCGGTCGATCCCGAGGCCTATCCGCCGATGGTCGCATCGAAGCGGTGGGACCTCTCCTACCTGGGCACCTACAGCCCGGACCGGCAGCCGGTGCTCGACAGGCTGCTGCTCGAGCCGGCGCGGCGGCTGCCGCATCTCAACTTCGCGGTGGCCGGACCGCAATATCCCGAAGACATCGACTGGCCGGCCAATGTCGAGCGGATCGATCATGTCGCCCCGGCCGACCATCCCGCTTTCTACGCCGCCTCGCGCTTTACCCTCAACGTCACCCGCGCCGACATGGTGGCGGCCGGCTGGTCTCCGTCCGTCCGTCTGTTTGAGGCCGCCGCCTGCGGAATTCCGGTCATTTCCGACCGATGGGACGGGATCGACACCCTGTTCGAGCCCGGCGGAGAAATCGTGCTCGCCGACGGCGGCGGCGATGTCGTAGCCCGGCTTATCGCCGGCGGCGACGACGAGGCGATCGGCGCGGCCGCCCGCAAGCGGGTCCTCGCCGCGCACGATTCCGGCCACCGCGCCGCGGAGCTCGAGCAGTATCTGGCCCACGCCCGCAAACCCGAACCGAGCCACCCGAAGGAGCCGAACGTGAAGAAGTCCAAGCAGAAGATCGCCTTAGTCACCGGTGGCGCCGGGTTCATCGGCTCCCACATTTGCGACGCCCTGATCGCCGAGGGCGCGCAGGTGGTGTGCCTCGACAATTTCCTCACCGGCCGGCGCGAGAATATCCGCCATCTCGAAGGCGACAGCCGGTTCGACCTGGTCGAATGCGACGTGATCGACAAGCTGCCCTACCGGATAAGCGGCGGCCGCATTCCTTTCACCCACATCTACCATCTCGCCTGCGCGGCCTCCCCGCCGCATTACCAGGCCGATCCCGAGCACACGATGATGACCAACGTCGTCGGAACCCAAAGCATGCTCCGGCTCGCGGAGCTCAACGGCGCGCGACTGCTCCTCACTTCGACGAGCGAGGTCTATGGCGATCCCGAGGTCCATCCCCAGACCGAGGATTATCGCGGCTGGGTGAGCTGCACGGGCCCGCGCGCCTGCTACGACGAAGGCAAGCGCGCCGCCGAGACCCTGGCCTTCGATTATCAAAGGAGCGGGCGCTGCGAGGTCCGCGTCGCCCGCATCTTCAACACCTACGGGCCCCGCATGCGCCCCGACGACGGACGCGTCGTCTCCAACGTCGTCTGCCAGGCGCTCGCCGGCGACGACATCACCCTCTACGGCGACGGCTCGCAGACGCGCAGCTTCTGCTATGTCAGCGACCTGATCGACGGGCTGCTGCGGCTGATGGAGAGCGAGGAGGCGGTCGGCTTTCCGGTCAATCTCGGCAATCCCAACGAGCTCAGCGTCGAGGATCTGGTGCATCGCGTGCTGGCGATGACCGGCTCGCGATCGGCGATCGTCAACCGGCCCCTTCCCGAGGACGATCCGCGCCGCCGCAAGCCCGACATCGCGCGGGCGACCCAATTGCTCGGCTGGACGCCGCGCGTGGGTCTTCAGGAAGGGCTGGAAGCGACCATCGCCTGGTTCGCCGATGCGCGCGAGTCGGCGGAGCCGTGGCACGGCATCGGCCGCGGCCGGCTCGGGCTTGCGGAGACTCGGCTGATCCAGGCCGCCGAATGAGCTTGTCGGACCCCGCCGTCGCGCCGGAGGCCGTGCCCGGCGCGGATCGAGGAAGGGAAACGATGCGGGCGGCGGTGCTGACCGGCCCCGGTCGACTGGCGATCGAGGAAGTGGCGAAGCCGTCGCCCGGGCCGGGCCAGGTCCGGATCCGGCTGGAAGGCTGCGGCGTCTGCGCATCCAACCTGACGCCGTGGGCGGGCCCCGAGTGGATGACCTTTCCGAGCGAGCCCGGAGCGCTCGGCCACGAGGGCTGGGGCCGGGTCGACGCGGTGGGCGAAGGCGTCGAGGACGTCGCGATAGGCGCCCGGGTGGCGGCGCTGAGCGGCCGCGCCTATGCCGAATACGATCTCGCCGACGCGGCCGGAATCGTCGAGCTGCCGTCCGAGCTCGACGGCATCGCCTTCCCGGCGGAGCCGTTCGGCTGCGCGATGAACATCTTCCGTCGAAGCCGGATCGAGGCCGGCCAGACGGTCGCCATCGTCGGCATCGGCTTCCTAGGCGCGCTTCTCACCCGGCTGGCGAGCGACGCCGGCGCCCGGGTGATCGCCATCTCCCGCCGGCCCTGTTCGCTCGCCCTGGCGAAGGCGATGGGCGCAGCCGAGACCA
>JASLBD010000333.1 GCA_030146745.1 Allosphingosinicella sp.
GAGCTGCGCGGACCGCTGTCGATGGCGGACGCGATCGTCCTGGCCGGGACCGCGGCGGTCGAGAAGGCGGCGCGGGACGCCGGCTTCGACGTCGAGGTCCCGTTCCGGGGCGGCCGCGGCGACGCCACCCAGGACCGGACCGACGTCGAGAGCTTTGCGGTGATGGAGCCTGCGGCGGACGGCTTCCGCAACTACCTCAAGACCAAGCACAGCGTGAAGACCGAGGAGCTTTTGCTCGACCGCGCCTCGCTGCTCGGCCTGTCGGTGCCGGAGATGACCGTCCTGCTCGGCGGCCTGCGGGTCCTCGGCGCCAACCACGGGGACAGGCCGGAGGGCGTCTTCACTACCCGCAAGGGCCAGCTCACCAACGACTTCTTCGTCAACCTTCTCGACAACGACACCTTCTGGCAGGTGGTCGACGAAAGCGGCGACGAGGAGTTCATCGGCTACGACCGCGGCGGCAACCAGGAGAAGTGGCGCGCCACCCGCACCGACCTCGTCTTCGGCGCCAACAGCCAGCTCCGCGCCGTCGCCGAAGTCTATGCCGAGACGGGCCACGAGGAGAAGTTCGTGCGCGACTTCGTCGCTGCCTGGACCAAGGTGATGAACGCCGACCGCTTCGACCTGCCGCAGAATCCGGACAGCGTCGAGCCGATCGGGATCGCCGAGCCTGCGGCCGGATAGGGCGTGACAACCCGTTCGCCCTGAGCCTGTCGAAGGGCTTTCCTTCCTTTGACAAAGGGAGGGGGCTTCGACAGGCTCAGCCCGAACGGAGTGGCTCGGACCCGGAACGGGGAGACGCGATGCAACGGCGCGAAGTCGACGGCCTGGATCCCGCCCGAACCTACTGGGTGCCGGCCGTCGTCTCGCCGCAACGCAATTGGGCTGGCTCTCCCGGCTGCCGAAAGGGTGCGAGGTTCCTGATCGACGGCCGGACCTTCCGCCCGACCCGAGACGGTTTCGAGACGTTCGACAGCGAGTTCGCCTGCCTGGGCTGGATCGTTCGCCACCGGAGCCGGCTCGACCGCACCTTGTGCGGGGTCAAGGCGAAGGCGGTGCCGCTCGATCGCTGGCTCCTCGGCCTGGACTGAGCTCGGCGACAACCGTCTCGGTCGACCGCAACGCCTCCACCCCTGGCCCGCCAGGCGCATCGCTCGCCCTGTCCGGCGAACATGCAGACGGTGATCCGCGGACTCGAAATCGGTCTAGGGACACAAGTAGCGGCTGCTGGTGACGGTGACGGTGTAGGTGCCGGTCGCGGTCGCGCCCCGGCTGTCGCTGACGGTGTAGCCGATCGCCGCGGTGCCGATTGTGCCGCCCGCTTCGAACACGATGAATGTGTCGCCCATCGCATAGGCGAATCCTCGGTCGCCGTTATAGTCGACCGAGATCAGGCTGAGAGGATAGTCGCCGTCTGGATCGGTGTCGTTCGCCACCACGTTCCTGGTGATGATGGTGCAGCTGCCGGTCGTCGCATAGTCGTCTGCGGTCACCGGCGGATTGTTGAACTGTCCGGTCGCGCTCGAGGGCGCCAGCGTCAGCGCGGCGCACCCCAGCAAGATAGCGATCGTCTTGGAAGTCGGTCGCATCGGTCGTCCCTTTCTTCATCGGTGGAGAAGGGAGGAGAACATATGGACTTCAACTTCGCCAACCTTACTTGATCCGCATCCGACCAATATTGCGGGAACTAGCCCCGCCTGAGCGCATCCGCGAGCAGCCGGAACTCCTTCTCGCGGGGGCTGCCCTTGCGCCAGATCAAAGCGATCCTGCGGGAGGCGTGGCGGGCGTCGAGGCGGCGGGCGACGACTCCGGTGCCCTCCAGAATTCCGGCTTCGATCGCCATTTCCGGTACCAGAGTCTGGCCGAGGCCGTTGGCGACCATCTGCACGAGCGTGTGAAGCGAGGTTCCGAGCATCGCCGCCTCCGCCCTCAATTCGGGGCGGTTGCAGGCCGCCAGAGCGTGGTCCTTGAGGCAATGTCCGTCTTCGAGCAGGAGGAGCTTGTCCTCGTCGATTGCCGCCGCGGCGACTGGGCCTTTCCCGGCCGGCGCCTCTCCCGGCGGGAAGGCGACGAAGAGACGATCGTCGAAGAGACCGGCGCTTTCCACCTCGCCGCAACCGTAGGGGAGGGCAAGAAGTACGCAGTCCAACTGGCCGCGTTGAAGGCTGACGCACGCGGCCTGGCTGGTTTCTTCGCGGAGGTACAGCTTCAAGTCCGGCCAGTGGCTTCTTAGCCCGGGCAGCATGGTAGGAAGAAGAAAAGGGGCGATGGTGGGGATGACTCCCATCCTGAGGTCGCCGGTCAGCGGCTGGCCGGCGGCCCGAGCCATGTCGGCCAGCTCCTCCGCCTCGCGAAGCACCCGCCGGGCTTTGTCCGCGATCCTCGCGCCGAGCGGGGTGAAGCCGACGACCCGCCGGTTTCGCTCCACCAGGGTCACTCCGATCAACGATTCGAGCTCGCGAAGGCTGGCCGAGAGGGTGGACTGGGTAACGAAGCAGCTCTCCGCCGCCTTGCCGAAGTGGCCGGTGTCCTGGAGCGTCACGAGATACTGAAGCTGCTTGAGGGTGGGCAGATAGACTGTCATCGTTTTTCCCGATCAATCTGATCGTTCTAAATGTCTTGAACGATCAAGGCCAGCCTCCTACATGCTGCACTGCACAAGGGGTGCAACCAGTTAGAAATTCAGGAGAAAAGAAGCAGTCATGCTCACCGTCGGCGACAAGATTCCCTCTCTCAAGATCCCCGTCCAGCAGGGCAGCGACCTTCCCGCGGGCGAGACGCTCGATCTCGGCGAAACCGGCGGCAAGTGGAAGGTCCTCTTCTACTGGCCCAAGGATTTCACCTTCGTCTGCCCGACCGAGATCATCGGCTATGGCGAGCTCGCCCAGGATTTCGCGGATCGCGACGCCGTCCTGATCGGCGCCTCGACCGACAGCGATTTCGTCCATCACGCCTGGCGCAAGGCCGATGAGCGGCTCGCCGCCTGCGACTTCCCCTGGCTGGCGGACAACAAGAAGGAGCTGGCGAACGCGCTCGGCATCGTCGCCGAGGACGAGGGGGTCGCTTTCCGCGCCACCTTCATCGTCGATCCCGACAACATCATCCAGCACGTCACGGTGAACGGCCTCAACGTCGGCCGCAACCCGCAGGAGGCCCTGCGCATCCTCGACGCGCTTCAGACCGACGAGCTCTGCCCCTGCAACTGGCAGGAAGGCGAGGAGGTTCTGCGCCCGGCGGCTTGAGCCCCCCTGGGCCGCCAAGTCAGCAGACCTCGCGACGGGGGCGCGGGAGCTTCGGTTCCCGCGCCCCTTTTTTCGTCGCTCCGTCATGCCGGCGAAGGCTGGCATCCATACGGAGTCGGCATGGACCCCAGCCTTCGCTGGGGTGACGAAAGGTAGAAAAATGTCCCTCAAGCAATTCGCCGAAACCCTTCCCGATTATGCCAAGGACCTCAGGCTCAACATCTCTTCCCTGCTCAACGACCAGACGCTCGGCGACCAGCGCAAATACGGGCTCCTGCTCGCCTGCGCCCACGGCACCGGCTATCGTCCGATCGTCGCCGCCGCGGAAGGCGAAGCGGAAGGAAAGCTGAGCGAGCAGGCGGCCAACGCCGCCCGCGCCGCCGCCGCGGTGATGGCGATGAACAACGTCTATTACCGCTTCGTCCACCTCGCCTCGAACCCGGAATACGGCACCCTGCCGGCGCGCCTGCGGATGAACGTGATCGGCGCCCCCGGTATCGAGAAGGAGGATTTCGAGCTGTTCAGCCTCGCCGTCAGCGCGATGAACGGCTGCGGCATGTGCATCGACAGCCACGAACGCGTCCTCCAGCAGCACAAGGTCAAGGCCGAGACGATCCAGACCGCGGTTCGAATCGCCGCGGTGGT
>JASLBD010000401.1 GCA_030146745.1 Allosphingosinicella sp.
GAGGACCTTCTTGATCATCCTTTCACTCGAGGATCACCAGCGGCTGGTCATATTCGACCGGCTGGGCGTCGAGGACGAGCACCTGGCTGACGGTGCCCGAACGCGGGGCGACGATCGGGTTCATCACCTTCATCGCCTCGATGATCAGCAGTGTGTCGCCTTCCCCGACCGACTGGCCTGGCGAGACGAAGGGCTTGGCGCCGGGCTCGCCCGCCAGGAAGACGGTGCCGACCATGGGCGACTTGACGGCGCCGGGATGATTGGCCGGAGAGGCGGCCGGGGCCGGCGCCGCGGCGGGAGCGGAGGCCGGCGCGGCGGGCGCGGGCGCGGCAACCGGCGCGGCCCCGGCCACGACGACGCTGCGCTTGACGACGATCTTGCGGTCGCCGTCCTCGACTTCGATTTCGGTCAGGTCGTTCTGGTTGAGGAGCTCGGCCAGCTGGCGCACGAGATCGGCCTCGATCCGCATGCCGCCCTCCGGGGCGCGTTGTTCATCGCTCATCTGGAGTCTCTTTCCTGCGTTCCGGAGCCGCGGCCCCGAAGGGCGGCTTCCTGTCAGAGACGGACCGCCGCGTCCAGAGCCAGCAGATAGGAGAGGGCGCCGAAGCCGGCGATCGTCCCCTTCGCGGCGGGCGCGATCAGACTCCTTCGGCGGAAGCTCTCCCGCGCCTGGGGGTTGGAGAGATGGACCTCGATCACCGGTGTCGAAACGGCCCTGACGGCGTCCAGCAATGCGACCGAGCTGTGGGTGAAGCCGGCGGCGTTGAGGATCGCCGCTTTGGCGCCCTCGGCCTGCGCCTCGTGAAGCCAGTCGATCAGATGCCCCTCGTGGTTGGACTGGCGGATATCCACCTCCACGCCCAGCTCCCGCGCCCGGTCCTCGAGCCGGCCGGCGATCTCATCGAGCGTGTCGGGCCCGTAGATTTCGGTCTCCCTCATACCGAGCAGGTTGAGATTGGGCCCGTTCAGAACATAGATGATGGGTGGCCTGGCCATGGCGAGGGCTATAGGGGGAGGCCGCGAGGAGCGCAAAGGTGGACGAGACGGCTTCGATCACGGTCAACGGCGAGCACCGGCGGGTGCCCAGGGGCATCAGCGTCGCCGATCTCGCGCTCGAGCTCGGGCTGGAACCGACGCGGGTGGCGGTCGAGCGCAACCTCGAGATCGTGCCCCGCTCTACGCTCGGCCAGGTCATGGTCGAGGACGGGGACGATTACGAGATCGTCACATTCGTCGGCGGGGGCTGAGGGGCCCGGTCGTCACCCCGGACTTGATCCGGGGTCCACCTTGCTGCTTTGGCGAAAGGAAGATGGATGCCGGATCAAGTCCGGCATGACGAAGTGAAAGTGGAACGATGAACGCCCCCAATCCCATCGTGCAGGACAATTGGACGGTCGCCGGCCGAACCTTCACCTCGCGGCTGATCGTCGGCACCGGCAAATATAAGGATTTCGCCCAGAATGCCGCCGCCGTCGAGGCTTCGGGGGCCGAGATCGTCACCGTGGCGGTGCGTCGGGTCAACATCTCCGATCCGAAGCAGCCGATGCTGATGGATTTCATCGACCCCGGGAAGATCACCTATCTGCCCAACACCGCCGGCTGCTTCACCGCCGACGAGGCGGTGCGGACGCTCCGGCTGGCTCGGGAAGCCGGCGGCTGGAATCTGGTGAAGCTCGAAGTGCTGGGCGAGGCGAAGACCCTCTACCCCGACATGCGCGAGACGCTTCGGGCGACCGAGACCCTGGCCAAAGAGGGCTTCGAGCCCATGGTTTATTGCGTCGACGACCCGATCGCCGCGAAGCAGCTCGAGGAAGCGGGAGCGGTCGCGGTAATGCCCCTGGGCGCTCCGATCGGGTCGGGGCTGGGCATCCAGAACCGGGTGACGATCCGGCTCATCGTCGAGGGCGCCAAGGTGCCGGTGCTGGTCGACGCCGGCGTCGGCACGGCGTCGGATGCGGCGGTGGCGATGGAGCTGGGCTGCGACGGAGTGCTCATGAACACGGCGATCGCCGAGGCCAGGGATCCGGTGGCGATGGCCCGGGCGATGCGGCTCGCCGTGGAGGGCGGCCGTCTCGCCTATCGCGCCGGGCGGATGGGGCAGCGCCGCTATGCCGATCCCTCGAGTCCGCTGGCGGGACTCATCTGAATCGTTTCGGGGGAACATAACCCAGGTTATCACGTTCGAATTCGCGGTCGAGCCTCCACCGGTCACGCGGGGCTCCCATGGACGCCTCAGCCCCACGTCGCTGGGGCGTCCTTTTGTAATCGACCGAACAGAGGGGATAAGAGAATGAAGTTCACGTTGAAAGCCGCGCTCGGCGCGGGACTGCTCGCGCTCGCCGCCTGCGGCGGCCAGGGCGACGACAGCCTCGGCGACAATGTCGCCGACAATGCCGACGCGGTCGCCGACAATATCGAAGCCGCCACCGAGAATAGCGGCAGCGAGGCGGTCGAAGAGATGGGCGAGGACAAGGCCGAGGCCGTTCGCGATGCGGGCGAGGCCAAGGAAGAGGCGATCGACAACGCCGACGTCAACGCCGCCGGCGTTAACACCCAGTAAGATCGCGACTTCTCCTTTCGCGCGATCGGGCGCCCCGGGGCGTATCTCCCGGGGCGCCTTTTTTTTACGGTCTCCCCCCGCGACGAGGGGAGCCCGTCATTGCGAGCGAAGCGAAGCAATCCAGCTACGGTGCCCGACGCGGCCGCCGACACTGGATTGCCGCGTCGCTGCGCTCCTCGCAATGACGAGGCGCGTCGCGCCTCGTCACTTCAGCCGTTCGATCCTCTGCGCCGCCTCGTCGAGGATGGCGGCGATTTCGTGCAGGCGGGATTCGTCCGTGTCGTCGG
This sequence comes from Allosphingosinicella sp., assembly GCA_030146745.1. The sequence continues at coordinate 2,848 of JASLBD010000401.1, forward strand.
CGGTGACTCGGTGCCACAGGGCCGAGAGGAGATTGCCGACCGCTCGCTGGATCGGCCTTCCGCCGGCGCGACGCTTGCCTTCGCCGGCGCCGGTCAGCCGCTGGAACAGGGCTTCGATCTCGTCGGCGCGCTCGGCGAGATGGGCCTCGCCTTCGGGCGTGACCGCGAAGGCCTTGCGGTTCCCGTCCGCCGCCGCTTCCTGGATCAGGCCCATGTCCTGGAGCATGGTCAGGGTCGGATAGACGACTCCCGGGCTCGGTGCGTAGCTGCCATGGGTGAGCTCCTCGATCGCCCGGATGAGGTCGTAGCCGTGGCGCGGCTGGTCGGCGATCAGCTTGAGCAGGACGAGCCGAAGCTCGCCCGATTCGAACATCCGCCTTTTGCCGCGGCCGCCCCGGCCGCGGCCGAACTCGGCGCTCCAGTCGCCGCCTTCCCAGCCTCTGCCGCCGCCCCAGCCGCGGGGGCCGAAGCCCATCGCCATCAGCCCGGGAGGAATGTCGCGGAAGGTGAAACGGGGTCCACAGCCTATCCTCATGTCATGTCTCCAATCTATCTAGAGCTAGCTGAGATATATCTTAGACACATCGGAGTCAATCGCCATGCCGTCATTCCGGCGGAGGCCGGAATCCATGGACTCGGCCGGTGGAAATCCGGAGCGGGCGGTGTTCATGGATCCCGGCGAAGGCCGGGGTCCAGCGGCGCAGCGGGACGACCGGTTCCCGTCTTCGCCGGAAGCATTGACTTAGATGTTTCTAAGATATATCTCAGCTAGGGCTGGATAGATTGGAGACATGACATGAGAATGCGCTGCGGACCCCGTTTCGCCTTCAACATCCCTCCGGGCCTTCTCGCCATGGGCTTCGGCCCGCGCGGCTGGGGCGGCGGCTGGGAGGGCGGCGACTGGAGCGCCGAATTCGGCCGCGGCCGCGGCGGCCGAGGCAAAAGGCGGATGTTCGAATCGGGCGAGCTTCGACTCGTCCTCTTGAAGCTGATCGCCGACCAGCCGCGCCACGGCTACGACCTCATCCGGGCGATCGAGGAGCTCACCCACGGCAGCTACGCGCCGAGCCCCGGAGTCGTCTATCCGACCCTGACCATGCTCCAGGACATGGGGCTGATCCAGGAAGCGGCGGCGGAAGGGACTCGCAAGGCCTTCGCGATCACGCCCGAAGGCGAGGCGCATCTCGCCGAACGCGCCGAGGAGGTCGAGGCCCTGTTCGAGCGCCTCACCGGCGCCGGCGAGGGCAAGCGCCGCGCCGGCGGCCGGCCGATCCAGCGCGCCGTCGGCAATCTGCTCTCGGCGCTGTGGCACCGGGTCACCGCCGACGACACCGGCGAGGAGCGCCTGCACGAAATCGCCGCCATCC
>JASLBD010000406.1 GCA_030146745.1 Allosphingosinicella sp.
CACCGCTTCGGCCGCGGGCTTCAAGGCCGAAGCGGGCATCGCCGCCTACGGTGCGTCCAAGGCCGCGGTGATTCACCTCGCACGCATCGCCGCCAAGGAGGGCGCTCCGCTCGGCATCCGCGTCAATTCGATCGCTCCGGGCGGAGTGGAAACTCCGATCTGGGAAGGCCTGCCCTCCTTTGCGGACATGGTCGAACGGCAGGGCAAGGAGGCGACGTTCAAGGCGATGGCGGGGGAAACTCCGCTCGGCCGCTTCGGCAAGCCCGAGGAGATCGCCGCCCAGATCGCCTTCCTCCTGTCCGACGAGGCCGCCTTCATGACGGGCGCCTGCCTGGTCAGCGACGGCGGCTATTCGCTGTAGCGTCATCCCCGATTTGATTCGGGATCCATGAACACGGGCGTCGGCGGATACCGCCGAGCATCTGTGTTCATGGATTCCGGCTTCCGCCGGAATGACGATGGGGCCGCGGCTCTAAGCCGGTTTTAACCTCGGCCGTCTATGGCATCGGGCCATGCGCAGCCCGCTCTTCCTCCTCCTGCTTGCAGCCGCGGCGCCCGCGGCCGGGCAGCGGCTCGATTACGAGCCGGTTTCGGACGACAGCCTCGCCGCGCCCGCGCGGCTCGGCTACCAGGCCGTCGACGTGCCCGATCCGGCGGCGGAGCCGGCGACGCCTCGCGCGGCTCGCAAGTGGCTGCAATGGGGCCTGCTCGACCGGTTCGAATATGCCGCTCAAAGCGGACGGGACGGCTATGCCTGGGATTTTTCGGCGCTGATCGGCGGCGAACGCCACCGGCTCTGGCTCGGCACCAGCGGCGAGGGCCCCGCCTCGGGCCGCCCGGACTATGTCGAGCTGAACGCTCTTTATTCCTACCATCTCGGCGGCGCCTGGGACGTCAACGCCGGCCTGCGCTACGACGTCCAGCCCCGTCCGGCGCGCGGCTATGCGGTGCTCGGCGCCCAATATGACGACGGCGACGCCTGGATCGGGGCCTTCGGCTATTACTCCCACCAGGGCGAGACCAGCGTCAGGCTGGCCGGCTATTACAACCAGCCGCTGGCCGGCGCCCTCATCCTTCAGCCCAGCGCCGAGCTCGATTATTACGGCGAGGACGTACCCGAGCTCGGCCTCGGCCGGGGCCTCGGCTATGCCGAAGCGGGGCTTCGCCTGCGCTACGAGATAAAGGAGGCCTTCGCGCCTTATGTGGGCCTGAGTTGGTCCCGCGACCTCGGCCGCACCGCCCGCCTCACCCGCGAGGAGGGCGAGGAACCGGAGACGAAGAGCCTGGTGATGGGGGTGCGCTCGGCGTTCTAACGTCAGGCAAGCAGATCCTGCGTCTCCGGATGCTTGTCCATATAATGCTTCACGAACGGGCAGGCCGGCACCACCTTCAGCCCCTGCGCCCGGGCGTCGTCGAGCGCCGCCCCGACCAGCTTCGAGCCGATCCCCCGCCCTTCCAGCGCGTCCGGCACCTCGGTGTGGGTGAAGGTGATCCTCCCGTCCCGAAGCCGGTAGGCGGCGAGCGCCAGCCGGCCCTCCACCTCCAGCTCATATTGGTGCGCCGCTGCGTTGTTCCTGACTTCGCCCGTCATCCGATTCTCCTTCGGGACCGTCACTAGAACACCGCCGGTCGGCAATTCAAACGGCCTCGTTCGCCGGATCGCGGGCCGAGCCCGGATGCGGTTGAGTGACTTTCACTCGTCGACGGAAACCTAGCGTTCGGCCCGGCGGTCGCTCAGCCTTGCCTCCAGCGGGCGTGGGCGGTCCAGATAGGTCGCTTCCTCCTTGCCGGCGGGGTCGACGAAGCGCGCCTCGACGCTCGCCGCGATGCCGGCGGCGCGCAGCGGAAGCGCGAAGGCCCTCGCCACGTCGCGCATCGCCGCGGCGCGGGCCAGCTGTATCGGGCGCTGTTCCCGGGCCTGGCGCATCAATTCATCCCGGGCGGCCCGGCGATTGGCCGTGTCGAGGCTCTTCTCCGAGCCGGCGAGGGCCATGACGAGGCCGCCTTCCGAGCTCTCCTGAACCTGGTCGGGGTCGATCTCGGGCCCCGACAATTCGAGCGGCGGCAAGGTCACCGAGAGCGTCCGGCTGGCCTCGTCCCAGGCGAGGCTGGAGCGGCGCAGCCGGGCGAGATCGACTCCGTAGCGCACGATCCCCGGCATGATCAGGGTTTTTCGGGCGGTGAGGCCGAGATGGGTCTCGCTCGCGGTCGCCACCGAGACGAAGCGGGCGCTGAACGGCACGACCCGGCCCGAATCGCGCACCGAAAGCAGGGCCGCGGTCGCGATCGCCTCAGCGTCGGGGCGCGCCGCGGCCGGCGCGGCGCGGAGCCCCCAGCCGAGCGCGAAGCCGAGCAGAAGAAGGCCCAGCGCCGGCAGGACGAGGTGGAGCTTCAGCCGGCGAGCGTCCATCTCCCCCCCTGTTCACGGACGAGGCCGCGCCGCTCGAGGTCGACGAGATGGGCGAGCACTGACCGGCCCGCCGCCGGGAAGAGCCGCTTGTCTATTTCGGCGTACATCTCGGCCACCATCGCCGGGATTCGGCCCTCGCCCCGTTCGAGCTGGCCCAGGACCTGGCGCTCGCGCATCCGGCGGTGCTCGATCAGGCGGCGGACATGGGCGTGCGGGTCTTCGACGGCAGGGCCGTGCGCGGGATAATATGTGCGGTCGTCGCGCTCGAGCAGCCGGTCCAGGCTTGCCATATAATCGGCCATGTCGCCGTCGGGCGGGGCGATGACGGTGGTCGACCACCCCATGACGTGATCCCCGGTGAACAGTGCGCCTTCCCCGGCGAGGGCGAGGCAGAGGTGGTTGGACGTGTGCCCGGGGGTCGCCACCGCCTCGAGGGTCCAGCCCTCCGCCGCGAGCCACTCCCCGTCGGCGAGGATCCGGTCGGGCCGATAGCCGGGGTCGAACGCCTCGTCGGAGCGCGGGCCGGGATCGTCCAGGCTGAGCGGGGCGCAGCCGACGATCGGAGCCCCGGTCGCCGCGCTGAGCGGACGGCTCGCCGGGCTGTGATCGCGGTGGGTGTGGGTGCACAGGATGGCGGCGACCCGCTCGCCGTCGAGGGCGGCGGTCAGGGCTTCGAGATGCCCGGGCAGATCGGGGCCGGGATCGATCACCGCGACCTCGCCCCCGCCTTCGCCTCCGCCGACGATGTAGGTCTGGGTGCCGGTATAGGTGAAGGGCGACGGATTGGGCGCGAGGATCCGGCGGATCCGGCCTCCGATGCGCTCAACCCTGCCGGCCACGTCCATCCGGGCGATGTGGCATTGCGGGCGGCGAAAACCAAGCGGCCAGAAATACCTGACCCGCAGAAGAAAGGGCGGAGGTCTTGGGGCCCCTCCGCCCTTTCCCCGAGTCGCGCTTGCCCTCAGCGGGCGCTGCGGGCCCGTTCCATCGCCGAGCGCAGGGCGGCTTCGATCCGCGCCTTCTGCTCGCCGCTGAAGTGGTCCATCTCGGTGATCCGGGCGAGCGTTTCTTCGAGGCGCTGCGCGTCGGCAACGGTCGGCGCGCCTTTGCTGCAGATGATCACCTTCGTCTTGTCGCCGTCGCTGCCGGTGACCTCGTCGACGATCTTCTCGCCGCCGTTGCACTCTACCAGCCCGCCCTTGCCCGGGATCGCGAGCGCTCGGAAGCGATCGCCGGCGCGGCCGGCAAGGCGCTCGCCGCCCTTGCCGTCGTGGATGATCACGAAATTCGTCACCTTCTCGCCGTCGCCCTCGGGATGGGGATGGGCGAGCGCGGCTCCAGCGGTTCCGCCGAGCAGCAGGGCGGCGGCGGCGAGGCCGATCCGGGGATCGAGGTTCATCGGGTCATTCTCCCTTCACGAGCGTCTGGATGTTGATGTCGAAGCCGTTGCCATGGCCGCCGCCGCCGACCGGGCTTTCGCCGCGATTGACCCGAAGCCTGACCTTGCGTCCTTCCGCCGCGGCCTGGATGACGGTCCGACTTATCTCGGCGACCTCCTCGACGCTGAGCACCTGGCGGACGGTGACGACATGCGCTTCGGCATGGACCTGCCGGAAGCGGAGGGCCTCGACCTGCGCCGGCTGCGGCGCCGGCAGCGCCGATGCGAACCTGCGGTGGACGACCCGCGGCGCGACGGCGGATTTGGGGAGCCGGCGAAGCATGGTCGTCATCGAGGCGAGCGTCGAGGAAAGCGGCGCCGGCGCCTCGGCGGAGGCGAAGCTCGCCGGCTCCGCCTTCAGCCGGGCCGGGGCCCGGACCGCGGCGGCTCGAGGCTTGCGGGGGGCGGTGACGACGATCGCCGGAACCTGCTCCGCGGCGGCGACCAGCCGGGCGGGGACCCGCGAAGCGGCGCCGGCCGACGGAGCGGCAGAATGGACGGCTGCCGATTCGCCTGAGACCGGCTGGCCGGCGCTGCCCAGCGCGAAGCCGGCGACGGCAAAGGCGGCAAGGGCGACCACGCCGCCGGTCGATCGCAGGGGACTGGTGCGGTGCTTGCGCATCATCTTCAGGCGGCGCTTGAGCTCTCCCGCCGGGTTGAGAGCGCAGGCGGCGATGAGGCCCGGCCGGCTCGCCGATTTGACCAGGGCGCGGGCATAGTCGCAGCGTTCGTCGAGCGAGGCGACCCGGGCGACGGCGGCGTCGCAGGCCAGCTCCTGGTCGCTCCGGAAGGCTCGGAATGCCAGCCATGCGACAGGATTGAACCAAAAAACGTCGAGAACCAGGGTTGCGACCAGATTCCACCATATGTCGCCGCGTTTGTGGTGGACGAGCTCGTGCTCGAGCGCCAGCCGCCGCTCGACCGGATTGTAGCGCCTGGAAAAATCGCCGGGCAGGACGATCCGGCGCTCGAACACCCCGATCGCCAACGGCCCGTCGACGAAGTCGCTGATCCAGGTGCGGATTCCGCCGAACAGGGGCGGCCGCGCCGGGCGCGAGCTGTCTTTTATGCGCCCGAGGAAGGCGCGATAGCCGAGCCATTGCCATACAAGGAAGATGACCGCACCCCCGCCCCACATTGCGAGCATGAAGGGCACCCACTGCCCGGGGCCGGCCTCGGCCGGCAGGGGTGCGGCCATTTCCGCCGCCGTCGGGATGAAGAGTACGACGGGCGGAAGGAAGAGGTCCGGC
>JASLBD010000410.1 GCA_030146745.1 Allosphingosinicella sp.
GCCAATGCCGATTTCGTCATCTTCCCGCCGCGCTGGATGGTCGCAGAGGACACGTTCCGCCCGCCCTGGTTCCACCGCAACGTGATGAGCGAGTGCATGGGGCTGATCAAAGGCGCCTACGACGCCAAGGCGGAGGGCTTCGCGCCCGGCGGCCTCAGCCTCCACAACCTCATGTCCGGCCACGGGCCCGACGTGGCGAGCTGGAAGGCCGCCTCCGAGGCCGAGCTCGGGCCGCACAAGATCGAGGACAGCCTCGCCTTCATGGTCGAAAGCTGCTGGCCCTTCCGGCCGACCGGCTTCGCCATGTCGGCCGAGGGCGGTCTGCAGAGCGATTACGACCGGGCCTGGGGCGGGTTCCCGAAGGCGCGGCCGCACGGCTGACCATGGCGACGCTTCCCCCACGCCCGCTCCCGCCCTGCCACCAGTTTCGCGGCTTCCTCGATCCGGCCGAGCACAAGGCGCTGCTCGAATGGACGATCGCCAACCGGGAGCGCTTCGTGCCCGCCCGCATCAGCAGCAATGTGGTCGATCCCAATCGCCGGGTGGCCGAGCGCCTCAACGACCTCGGCCCCCATCGCGCGGTGCTGGAGCGGCGGCTCGGTGAAAAGCTGACCGACATCTTCCGCCGTACCGGAGCGAAGCCGTTCGAGATCGAATATTTCGAGCTCGAGGTCGCCGCCCATGGCGACGGAGCCTTCTTCGCCCATCACAGCGACATGCCGGTCGGCCGCGGCCGCCGGCCGCTGGGCGGCGACTCCACGGGCAAGCAGGACCGGCTGATCAGCGCCGTCTATTATTTCCACCGGGAGCCGAAGCGCTTCTCGGGCGGAACTCTGCGCCTCTACCGGCTCGGCGATCACAATGCGGCGGGCGACTACATCGAGTTCGAGCCCGAGCAGAACAGCCTCGTCGTCTTCCCCTCCTGGGTCCGCCACGAAGTGCGCCGGGTGAGCTGCCCCGATTGCGGCTTCGAGGATTATCGGTTCGCGGTGAACGCCTGGCTCTGCAAGACTTTGGGCGAGCGGCCTGGGATTGTGAAAACCGAAGCGGAGGCTTGACGTCGCCCCAGCGAAGGCTGGGGCCTCGGTGGGTGAAGAACGCGGAGCCCTTCACCCCCCGGGGCCCAGCCTCCGCTGGGACGACGGCCATTAAGGAGTCCTCACCGCTTCCACCTTGCTCCCGTCCCCGCGCTGAAGCTCGAAGCCGGTGGCGACGTTGCCGGCCACCTTATATTCGACCCTCGTCATCGCGTCGTCTTGGAAGGCGAAGAGGTTTTGCCCGATCGGGACGAGGAAGAACTTGGGGCCGCCCTCGCGCTGGAAGGCGAGGCGGCCGTTCTCGGTCCATACCTTCCGGTCCCCGAAATTGCCGGCATAAGCGGCGAGCGGCAGGGCGGTGGCGACGGGATCGGCCTGGGCGGCGAGCAACGCCGCGGTCGCTTCGTAATGCGCCTTCTCCCGCGGCGGGGCGGCGGCGGCGAGGCGGCTCAGGGCACGGGATTGGGCGACGAGCAGCGCCTTTTCCGGATCGACGGCGGTGGTCGGAGCGATCCCGACGCCTTCCCAATCCTTTCCGGTCGAAGCGAGCACCGCCCGGCCGACCGAGATGCTGATCAGATAGCCGCCCGGCAAGGGGAAGAACTGGTTGCGGAAGCCGGCGCCGGCGGTCGTGGCGCCGATCAGCTCGCCCAGCCTGTAGCCGGCGATATGGCCGGTGAACTCCTCGGCCGCGCTTGCGCTTCGGCCGCTGGTCAGGACGTAGAGCGGCTTGCCGACCATCCGGCCCGCCGGAAGGTTCGCCAGGGTCGATGTACGATCGGTCTGGTTGCCGGCCATGTGAAAGGTCATGAGCGGCCGGTTCGGCTCCATGAAATGGCTGACCAGATATTGCACCGCCTCGGGGCTGCCGCCGCCGTTCTGGCGCAGGTCGATGATCGCCGCGTCGCCGTCCTTGAGGAATCGCATCGCATTGTCATAGGCCTCGGCGCTCTTCGGACCGACCCAGACGAAGCCCTGCAGGTTCACGTAGCGGACGTTGCCGGGCAGCACCTTCATCTCGGTGAAGCCGTGGTTGCGCCGCTGCGCCTGGCGCATCTGCCCGGCGGATGGACCTGAATCCTCGGGCTGGTCGGCCGGCTCGGCGGCGATTTCCGCCGCCTGGCGCGGATCATATTCGAGGCTGAGATGCTTGTCGCGGGCGACGGCGGTGAGATCGGCGTTGACCCGGTCCAGAAGCACCGATGGATCGGAGACGTCGTAGCGGCCCTCCGCCAGCCCCTTGGCGAGGATCGAGTCGAGCCTGGGCCGAACCTCCGGAAGGACGTAATTGGCGGCGAGAAGCCGCCGTATCTCGGCCACCACCGTCCGGCCGTCCGCCCTTGCGGGCGCCGCCGCCGGAGCGCCCGGCTGAGCCGGCGATAGCTGCGACGAAATCGCGACGCCCGCCGCGGCGATGAAGGCTATTCCACGGATACGCATTCTACTCTCTCCCTCACGCAAAAACCTGGCCTGCATCCCTTCCCAGTGTTATTGACTTAATACGGTGCCAGTTTCAGGCAAATGTGGGCAGCTTGATGCCGTGATATGGATAAAATAGGCCAGGACCTGCCGAGATGGACAAGAAGCTCGACCCACTCGATCTTAAGCTCCTGTCCTGGCTTCAGGTCGACAACCTCCTGACGACGGAGATTCTGGCGGAGCGCGTCGGCCTGTCCCCCTCGGCGGTCGCGCGGCGGCTGCGGCATCTTCGCTCGACCCGGGTGATCGCCGGGGATGTCGCCGTCGTTTCGGAGCAGGCCCTCGGCCACCCCCTCTCCGCGATCATCCACGTCCAGCTCGAACGGCACGCCCTAACGGAGGTCGCGAGCTTCAAGCGCCAGCTCGCGACTTGCGCCAACGTCCAGTTCTGCCTCGAGATTTCCGGTGCCTTCGACATCCTCCTTCTGGTCGTCGTCGCGGACATGGAGGCGTTCAACCTGTTCGCCGACGACATGCTCGCCGGCCAGCGCGCCGTTCGGCGTTATGAGACCAGCTTCGTCAAGCGCCGGGTCAAGGCGAGCCTCGCGCTGCCGCTGGAGCAACTAGCCCAATAATCCTCCCGCGATCCCGCGGGGAGGAGGACCATGCGAAACATGGTGGAGGGGCGCGTAGAACCCTTCCGCCGGGCTTCGCGCGGTCCCCCCTTCCCCGGAAATCCGGGGCAGGATTTTCTACGCGCGGGCCTTGCTGTAGGCGGAGTCATGACCTCCGACGTGCTCATCATCGGCGCCGGCCATAACGGCCTCGTCTGCGCTTATTATCTCGCGGCGAAGGGGCTGAAGGTCACGATCCTCGAGCGCCGCCACGTCGTCGGCGGAGCGGCGGTGACGGAGGAATTCCACCCCGGCTTCCGCAACTCGACCGCCGCCTATACGGTCAGCCTGCTCAACCCCAAAGTGATCGAGGACATGCGGCTCTACGAGCATGGCCTGAAGGTCGTGCTCAGGAAGATCGACAATTTCCTTCCCACGCTCGGCCCGGACCACCTCCTTGCCGGCCGCGACGGGCTGACCCGGCACGAGATCGCGCGTCATTCCCCGAAGGACGCCGAAGGCTA
>JASLBD010000442.1 GCA_030146745.1 Allosphingosinicella sp.
TGATCGCGGCGCTTGCGCGGCCCGGACGCGCTGGCTAAGGCCCCCTTCGAGTGGGCGTGTAGCTCAGTGGTAGAGCACTGTGTTGACATCGCAGGGGTCGCAAGTTCAATCCTTGCCACGCCCACCATCAAAGCCCCGGAAATCCGCGGATTTCCGGGGCTTTTTGATGTCCGGGCCAGAGCATTTCCAACGGGCGCTCAGATGTAGCTGGTGGTGACGATCAGGTTGACGCCGGGATAGCGCTTCTTGAACTCCTCGATGACCGAGGCACAGGAGTCGCAGGGCTCCCGTTCCGTGTACATCCGGATCGTGATCGAGCCGTAATCCGACTCCGGCATTCCCGATGCCTCGATCTGCCTGGCGATGTGCTCGAGCAGGATTCGCTCCGTGTCGTTCGCTCTGGGCAGGCCGCCGACGTTGAAGGGCTTGAACCGAGTCTCCTCGGGCAGGTGGGTCAGGCCCGGATATTTCTTGTTGTTGCTCTTGGTCGCGAGCACCTGCGAAGAGTCGCCGACTCGGACTTCCGCGATGGCGACGTTGCGGTCCGCCGAGAAGCCGAGCAGGTCGCGATAGGCGGCGGCCATCCTGGCGCCGTAATCGGGATCGATGCCGCCCTTGCCGTCCCCCGGTATGATCGGGGCATCGGTGACGAGAATCGAATATTCGGGAGTGATCTCCACTTCGCGCATCCGGGCGTTGGTCGAGGGCGCATCGCCCTCCTCGACGCCCGGCATGCCGAGAAGCTCGGCCAGCCGATGCTCCGGGAGGTCGCCGACCGCCTGCTCGTCCCCGGCCCGGCCCCGCTTCGCGGACAAGGCCCGGCGCTCCTCGCGCCGCCGCTCCGCCGCACGCTGTTCGTCCGGGGGCGGCCCTTCCGCGATCAGCCGGCGGATCGTCTCGCCATGTTCAAGGTCGTCGAGCAGGTTGATCAGCCGCCGGACCGGATCCTGGCCTTCCTCCTTGGGCGAAGGTTTCGCCTTCGGCGGCTTCGACAGCCTCCTGGCGATATCCTGAAGCGCTTCCTGCATCGGGTGGGCGCCCGGAAGGAGGTCCGCCGCAGCCTGCACCCGCCTCGACAGGTCGACGCGCTGGTCGGGCGCGATCGAGACGTTCAGCCGGCTCAGGTGGGCGAGGGGATCGACCTCGACGTCGGGGGCCGGCGCCGGCTCGGCCTCATCCTCGTCGTCGTTGAGCGAGCGCGCTTCGAGCTTGTCCGGAATTTCGTCGTCGGCCGCACGGGTGTTCGCGACGCTTTCCGGTTCGTCGCCGGCGGGGCGCGCCGGCGGCGGAGCGCCGCCTTCCCCGGAGCCCGGCGCGCGCGCCCGGAAGCCCATCTGGCGGTTCAACTCGTCCATGACCGCCTGCGAGCGGATCGCCTGCTGATCGCCCTGGCCGCCGACTCCACTGGTCATCGGACCGCCCAGCTCGCCAAGCACCGCGTCGGGGGCGGCGAGACTCGGATCGCCGGTCGTGGCGGCGAGATGGGCGAGGAAAGCCTCGAAGACGGTGCCGCGATTCCCGAAGGCGTCCATCGTGCCGAAGGGCTGGTCGCCGGCGAGGAGTGCGCGATAATCGATCGCGGCTCCGCCGAGCGCCATCGCCCGGTCGTAGCGATGGGTGTTGCGCATCACGAACGCTTCCCATGCCGCGCGATGGACTCCGCCGGGGCTGACGTCGACCACCGTTCCAAGATCGCGGCCGCGAAGCACGAACGGAAAGATCTCGCCGCGCGGCGCGTCGAACTTGGCCGCATAGATATCGGCGGATGCGATCCGGCTGGTGAGATAAACGCCGCGGCCGAAATCGTCCTGCGAGCCGCCCGCGACCCGCGCAAGCTGGGCGCCGCCTTCGCGCAGCGAGGCGCTTCGGCCGGTGGGAGCGCCGTGGAAGAGAAGCATCAGCGGCTCGTCCGGCGCGAGCCGGCCGGCCGCGATCATATCTTCGCGGGTGGCGGCGAGGACGGTGTCGGCGATCGCCTGGCGGACCGGCGCCTCCAGGCCGGTGTCGTTCATGACAAGGTGGAGGCGCGCCATCGAATCGGGCTCGCCGACGAGCCCCAGGTCCCGGACCAGGGGATGGCCGCTTGGCCCGGTGCGCTCGGCGAGCCGGAGGACGGCGCTTCGGTCGGCCTGGGTGAGGTCGGTCAGCCGCGAGCCGGGCGCCAGCGCACGGGGCGGGCCTTCGCCGCCCTCGGCGAGGCTTCTTGCTTCCGGAGTGCCGCCTTCGTCCGGGCGGCGCGCGGCAGGGGCCGGGGCCGTGTCCGGCCCGCCCCCGGCCGCGGCGGTCAGCGCGGCCGCTTCGGCTCTCAACGTGACGATATGCTCGTCATAGGCCGCCGGGCTCTCGAACGGCCTTGCACGTCTCTCGCCCGTGACCGGGTCGGGGTAGTTGATTTGGACGGCTTGGGTGTGACGATTGTAGAAGAAGTCGGTGTAGTTGAGCTTGCCGTTGTCGATGAAATAGATGCGCGAGCGGTGCTCTGCGATATCATGGTCGCTCGCTTCCTGCCGGATCACCCGAATGTCGCCGCTGCTCGGGAAGCGGGCGAGATATTGCGCCCCGGCGGTCGCCCCGGCGGTCGGATGGTAGTGGTGCTGCATGATCCAGTGGCCGCCGTCGGTCGGCTTGTGGTCGCCGCGATGCAGCGGCACTCCGGAGCGGACTCCGCGGATCTGGAGGTCGCCCGAGCGGTCGATGGTGGCGACGAAGGTCGTGCCGCCCTGGACGACCAGATATTCGCCCGTGTCGGGATTGTGGTAGAGCGCCGCCTCGCGGGTCGGATCGGCCAGGATGAGGTGCCGGTAATTGTCGTTGGCGGCCATAAGGTCGGTCGCGTCCGGGTGGATGAAGACCGACCCTTCCTTGACCCGGCCCATGTTGAGCATCTCGTTCGGATCGAGCTCGACCCGCCTCGGCGGGGGCGGGATGTTGTCGTTGGCGGCGGTCGGCGCCTCGCGCGGCGTGCGCCTGTCGAGTATCGAGTTCGCCTCCAGGATATCGCCGTCGTCGTCGCGCCGGCGCGGCGCGTCGGCGGAAGCCCCTTCGTCGGCGTCGGGCACGGGCCTCGGCTGGACCGCCGCAGCCTCTTCGTCGGATCCCGCCGCGGCAAGCCGGCGCGGCGCATCTTCCGGTCCGTCGGGGGCCGGCGCGCGCCCGGGGGGCGGAGCGGCTTCCGGCGCTCCGGGCTCGGCGGCCGGCGGGAGTCGGGGCGGAAGCGCCGGCGGGGTCTGGCCCGCCATCGCCGCCTCCCGCCAGGCCTTCATCCGCGGGCTGTTGTCGCTGGCATGCTCGCCTATGCCCTCGAGGAAGCTCTGGAAGCTGTTCTGGATGCCGGCGTCGGCAATCTCCTCCATGGCCTGGGCGCGGCTTCCCAGATAGGCGCCCCGCCGGCGGTCGTAGTCGATCTCCACATAGCGGGTCGCGGCGCCGCCGAGCCCGCCGCCGATTGTCCGTCCGGCGAGAGTCGTCGGGAAGGCGGTCGAATAGGCCTCGCCGCGCAGCCGGCCGAGCCGGCTCCCGACGTCGGCCCCGCGGCCTCGCGAGTAGGCGGTGAGGGCGTCGCCGGCCCGGCCCACGCCCCGCGCGAGCCCGCCGATCGCGCGGGTCGCTCCGCCGGTGACGACTCCGCCGGCGAAGCCTCCCAGGAAGCCCTTGCGCATGCCGTGGCCGATATTCGTCAGCCACTCGCCCCGGTCCCAGGCCTTGTCGTCGAACAGGGCGCTGCCGCCGCCGCCGATCGCGCCCGAGGCGCCGGCGATCAGCGCCTCGTCGACCAGCGACAGGGCCCGGAAGCCCTGGTTGGAGATCATCCGGGCGCCCATCGCCGCCCTGAGCGCGGTCGAGCCGCCCGCCCGGGCGATGCCAAGGCCCGCCCCGATTCCCGCCGTCGCCGCCTGGACGATCGTCATGCCGAAATCGCGGCCGGCATCCTCATAGCCGTAGCGCCCGCCCTTGATCGCCCAGCTCGCGGCCATTCCGGCCACCCCGGCCCCGGCGGTGACAAGGACCGGAATCCAGATCGACGCGGCCGCTCCGCCGGTGGCGATGGTGGAGACGATCGCGGCGGTGACGACCAACGTGGTGGTGATGGCATTGGCGATATTGTCGGTCGCCTGCTTGTAAGCCTCGGCATTGCGCTGGTTCGTCGCCATCATCATGGCGAATTCCATCGCCCCCTGGCCGGCCGTCGGGACGAAGCTGCCCTCGGGATTGAAATGGCCGACCTTGAGCCGCTCGCCGTTCGGCCCGCGCACGGTCAGCCGGCCGCGCGAGTCGAATTCGGTTTCGTCGGCGCCGACCCCCATCAGCTCGACGAGACGCTCGTGCGAGCGCTGGAGCCGCCGGTGCTCCTCGCCGGCGAGCAGGGGCCCGGCGATTCCGGCATTGTCGAGCTGCAGCCGCGAGGTCATCCGGGCGACCTCGGCGCGCTCGCGGTCGTTGCGCGGCTGGCCCATGGCGAGGACCTGGATCTCGAGCCGGTCGTCGCCGGATAGCTCGCGGAAATAGCCGTCCGAATGATCGAAGATTCCGAGCCGCTCGTAGAGGCCGGGCGAATGGCTGGCGTCGTAGATTCTCACCGCCTCGTCGATCTGGTCGCGGCTCATCCGGCCGAACTGACGACGCAGCAGGTCTTCGTCGGTGCCGGCGCGGTCGACGGCATGCTCGAAGGCGAGGGCCGCGGTCTGCGGGTGGGTGAGGCCGTGGACGACCTGGCCTTCCAGCAGCCGGCCCTGCCGCTCGTCGGTCTGCCCGGCGCGCAGCCGCCGGCCGAGATCGGCGCGGATATCGGTGACGCTGCGCGGCGGGCCTATGCGGCCGGGGTGCCGGTATTGGTCGTAGAGCTCGAACATTCGCTGCTCGCGCGCCCGCGCCCGCTCGAGCTGCTCGGGCGTCGGCTCGGGCTGCCCGTCGGCCGGCCGCTCCCGGTCCGGATTGGCCATGTCGGGGTTGAGCTCGGGGTCGTGAAGCGCATGCTCGACCCGCTCCGGCTTGCTGCCGCCGCGCCGCGTTTCCTCGACGAGGAGCTGCGCGGCGCGGGTCTCGGGGGCTCCCGGGCCGTGGGCGGCGAGGTTGGTGAGGAGCTGGACCTGCTCGGACCGGACCGACGCCTGGTAGTAATAATCGCCCTGGCCGTAGAGCCTCTCCCGGCTGACGAGCTCGCGCAGATATTGGACTCCGCCCGCCGCTCCGTCCGCCCGCCGCTCGCCGTCATTGCCGAGCCGGGCCACCGTCTCCTGCCAGCTCCGGTTGCGCCGCGCCTCGGCCTGCTCCGGCGTTTCGGCCTGATAGTCGGCGGTAAGGCCGAACTCGTTATGGCCTTCGAGCGCGGTGCTTCCGCCGGCGAGGGCGGCGCGCTCCATGATGTCGAAGGCGTTGTCGGCGCCTCGCTCGGGATCGGCCGCGAGAGCCCCCTCGACCTGGTCGTCGAGCCGGATCGCCCGAACCGCGGCGACGCTGTCCGCCGCATTCTCGGCGGTGACCTCGCGAAGGATATGGAACATCCGGCGATCCGCGCCCTCGAGGTCGTTCTCGACGGCGTTCAGGACCGCGGCGGCCCCCGGCAGGCCGCGCATCGCCTCGACGTCCGCGGGGCTGAGCTCGGTCATCGCCTCCTGCACCTGGTCGCCGTTATTCCACCATTCGGTGGCCGCCTGGACCTCGTGGAGCGCGCCCGCGGCGCGGTTGCCGAGCAGGTAATCGTAGACGGCGTCGCCGCTCTCGACCCGGGTGGTGAAGCCGGTGATCGGGTTGCCGAAGCTCATGTAGAGGGCGATGTCGTCCCAGAGATTGCCGGGCCGGCTTTCGTCGTAATATTTGATCACCGCCTGCCCGCGCAGGTAGGTGAGGCCCCGGACGAGAGCGAGGGTTTCGCGGGGATTCTGCCCGAGCAGGGTCATCTGTCCCTTGAGGTCGTCGCCTCGGCGGGTGACGTCGGCGACGACTCGGTTGGCGATCGTCCCGGTGACCGAGACGATCTGCTCCTCCGTCGCCGGCGCCGCGGCCAGAGTCGTCGCCTTGTCGACGAATTCGCTCGGGTTCGTCCCCGTGCCCGCCGGCGGAGGCGCGGGGGCCGGGCCGCTGCTGCTGCTGCTGGTCGTCGCCTCCTCGCTGGCCGGCGGGGTGCCGCCGTAATAAGCGGCCTGGGCCTGCTCGCGGGCGGTGCCCAGCTTTTCCCACAGCGTCTCCTCCATCGTCTGAAGCTCGGCTTCGGCGGGGATCGGGAAATTGTCGATCGCCTCCGCGATCGGCTCGGCCATCTGGCGGAGGCCGGATTCGAGGCCGAGCACCTGGGCCATCAGCGAAAGCCCCGATTGTCGAGCCGACGAGTGCAGCTGCTCCGACAGGGTGCCGGCGCTCCGTGCCTGCGCTGCGGTGCCGGTCTCGCCCCGGGCCTTGGTCTGCCGCCGCATTCCCTCCGCGGCCGAGGCCATCCTTTCCCTGCGGTCCCGGGCGGCGATGCCGGCCCGTTCGTCCGTCCGCTCCGAGGCCTGCTTCACATAGCCGGCGAACTGCTCCGCGGTCTGGCCGCGTTGCCGGCCGATCTCGTCGTGGAGGGCGGTGACGGTGCCGCCCTGGGCGGCGGCCATCGCCCGATAGCCCTGCAGCTGCCCTTCCCCGGCCCGGGAGAGGCCGGCATGCTGGGCCTGCCCGGCGCGCTCCGCGGTGGCGACCATCTGGTCGCGGCTCCGGCCGTAACGTTCGACGAGCGACCGCTCGATCCGCACGCGGCTCTGCCTGACCGCCTTGATCCCGCTTTTGACGGTCTTGCGGACCTGCTTCAGCGCATTGCGCTTCATGGTCGCGATCTGGGCCGGGGCCGACGTCCCGAGCTGGGTGATATAGTTCTGGAAGGGCTGGAAGGCCTCGGTCGCCGCCGACTGGAAGCCGGTGGCGGCGGTGGCGAGCTGGCTTGCGAAGACCGTGGCCGCCTCGGTGAAGGCGGTGGCGCGGTCGCTCGCCCGGTGCTGGACGGCCGGATCGAGCGGTTCGTTCTCGGCGGCCTGCATCTGCGGACCGAACTGGGCATATTCGGCCGCCGCGTTGGGCACGTGCGCGGGCGACGGATCGGCGTTGAGCGAGGAAAAGGCCTGGGAGGCCGGCGGGCCGGTACGATCTACCTCTCCGGCGTAAAAGGCCAGCTCGTTCTCGACGTCCGCGGCGCCCTCTCGGGCGAGCGCGATTCTCTGCTCGATGACCGCCTTTCGGGCGGCGACGGTTGCGAGCGAGCGCCGGGCGGCGGAGCGGATCAGGATCCGCGCGGTCTGCCCCTGGAGCTCGAGCCGGGCGATCGCGTCCGCTTCGGCGGTGGCGAGATCGAGGCGGGCGCTCTCCAGCACGCGCGCGAGATCGAACAGCGAGCTGTCCAGGGTGCGCTGGGATTCGTCCCCCATCTGCCGGTAGAGCGAGACCAAGGCCGCCGCCGAATCGCGCCCGTCCTGGATGAAGCCGCGGTGCAGCCGCTCGGCGGAGGCCGCGACCGCTCCGAAGGCATTTTCATAGCCGCGGGCCGGAGCCGGCACCGCCTGTTTGCCGCCCGCCGGCTCGACGGAAAGGTAGCGCGGCATGACCAGAGGCGCGTCGACTCCGCGCAGTTCGAGCGGCCTGTGCATCAGCATGACCGGGCCGGTCGAGGGCAAGGCGACCGGAGCCTCGTCTTGCTCTTCTCCGCGCCCTTCCCGGTCGCCCTCGCCGCCGCGCCGGCGCCGGGCCGTGGCCGGGCCTTCGCCCTGTCCTGCCGCCGCCGCTGCGCCGTCCGGAGCCGGCGCCTCTCCTCCGGCGGAACCGTCGGCCGCCGCGGCCGCCTCCCCGTCGGCGGCCGGCCCGTCGGCTGCGGGGTTCGGGGTCTGGTCGGCTTGCGGAGCTTCAGCCGGCTCGGTGTCCGTCGCGGGCGCCTCGCGGGGGCGGGCCGGGAGAGCCGCGGCGAGATCCTCCCCGCCCGGCGGCCGGACGATGGAGGCCGCCGCCAGGGACTCGCCCAGGCCGGCCAGGTCGGCATAGCTGGCGAGGGCCTCGCGCCGGTCCCGGAGATAGCGTGGGCTCGCCTGGACCTGCGCGTCGTCGGGAGAGCTGCGGGTCGGCCTGGCGGGCGGACCCGGCGGGC
>JASLBD010000055.1 GCA_030146745.1 Allosphingosinicella sp.
GGGCGGCAGGCAGAGCGCGTGGCCCGGTGACTCGTTGAAGACTTCGTAGCTTCCTAGGTCTCGATGTTGCGCGTTCTTCGCTTCCACTTGTGGCCGGTCCACCAGCGCCAGATCAGGATCGAGGCGAGATAGCCGATCAGAGCGCTCAATAGCGCGATGATGAACAGGCCGCTGACGGTCGCGATCGCGGCGTCCGAGAACAGCCAGGCGAACCATTGAGCGATCGTCGCCTCCCGCCCGGGCACGCCCTTGTCTCCGCCGAGGCCGAGGGAATCCCCGAGGAAGTAGGAAGCCGCCAGGATGAACGGGGTGGTGAAAGGGTTGGACAGGAAGGTCATCAGCGCCGCCACGGGGATGTTGCCCCGGAACGGAATGCACAGCAGCGCCGAGCCGATGATCTGAAGCCCGGGGATCATGATGAAGATTCCGACGATCAGCCCGACGGCCACCCCGCGGGGCACCGAGCGCCGGGTGAAGCGCCAGAACTCGCTGTGGAGCACTCGCCGCCCGAACGGCTTGACCCAGCGGCTCTCGGCCAGCTCCTCGCGCTTGGGCATGTTGCGCCGGGCCCAGCGGGCGAAGCGTCCGGCGCGGTCAGCCACGGTCGCGCAACAGCCGGCCCTGCTCCCGCTTCCAGTCCTTCTCCTTCTGATATTCGCGCTTGTCCGGCGCCTTCCGCCCGCGCGCGAGCGCCAGCTCCACCTTCGCCCGGCCCCGGCTGTTGAAATAGATGGAAAGCGGAACGAGGGTCATGCCCTGGCGGGCGACGGCGCCGTGAAGCTTGGCGATCTCGCGCTCGTGGAGGAGCAATTTGCGCGGGCGCTTGGGCTCGTGATTGTGGCGGTTGCCGTGGCTGAACTCGGGGATGTTGGCGTTGATCAGCCAGGCCTGGTCGTCCTTCACCTCGGCATAGCTCTCGGCGATCGAGCCCTCGCCGAAGCGAAGCGACTTCACCTCGGTGCCGGTGAGCGCGATTCCGGCCTCGTAGGTGGACTCGACCGCATAGTCGAAGCGCGCGCGCCTGTTCTCGGCGACGACCTTCTGCTTGTCGAACGTGGCGGGACGGGGACGGACCATGATCAGGAGATAGGGGTCGCGGCGTCAAAAGCGAAATGAGTCATAGCAGCCCCGCATGAGCGAGGGCCGCGTCGACGGACCTGCGGCTCGCTTCCGACGCCGCCGTCATGGGCAGGCGAAGCTCCGAGGAAACGTCCCGGACACGCGAGAGCGCATATTTAACCGGTCCCGGCGAGGCGTCGGTGAACAGGGCGGCGTGGAGCGGGTAAAGCTTGTCCTGAAGTCTCAAGGCTCTTTTCCAATCGCCTGACATGCAAGCATTCTGGAAATCCGCGCAAAGCCTTGGCGCGACATTGGCGGTGACCGAGATGCACCCCGCGCCGCCCATGGCCGAGAAGCCGAGCGCCATGTCG
Organism: Allosphingosinicella sp.; assembly: GCA_030146745.1. The sequence goes on from JASLBD010000055.1 coordinate 1,431, forward strand.
TCGTTTCCGGAGAGCTGGATGAAATCCTCCCCGCAAGCGAGGCGCTGGGCGGAGACCCGGGCGAGGTTGCCGGTCGCGTCCTTCACTCCGATCACGTTGGCGATCCTCGCCAGCCGGGCCATGGTCTCGACCGAAATGTCGGTGATCGTCCGCGCCGGCACGTTGTAGAGGATTATCGGCATATCGACCGCCTCGGCGATCGCGGCGAGATGGGCGAAGATGCCCTCCTGGTTCGGGCGGTTGTAATAAGGCGGGACGTGAAGGGCCGCGTCGGCGCCCGCTTCCTTGGCCGAACGGGTCAGCGCGACGGCATGGGCCGTGTCGTTGGAGCCGCAGCCGGCGATCACCTTCACCTTTCCGGCGGCGCCTTCGACGGCCAGCTCGATCACCCGCCGGTGCTCGGCGAAGGTGAGCGTGGCCGATTCGCCGGTCGTCCCGCACGGGACCAAAGCGTGGCTGCCTTCGCTCACCTGCCAGCGAACGAAGTCCAGAAAAGCGTGCTCGTCCAACGCTTCGTCCCGGAATATCGTCACCAGAGCCGGGATCGACCCGCGGAACATCACTCGACTCCTTCACGTTGGGCTGCAGGCCCGACAATAAGGGCCGGTCCGTTCAGGGCCTGATAAGGAGGGGGTTGGCATTCTGTCCAGCATGCAGAAAAAAGTGTTGGCTTTAAGCCTCTTGGGCGTGTCCGCAATGTCCGTCGCCGCCGTCGCGGCGGGGGTGAGGCCGGCGCATGTCGCCAAAATCCTCCCGGCAGCGGTGCAAAGCACCGTCGTGCCCGTTCCCCGCCAGCCCGCGCCGCGGCCGGCGCCGGCTTTCTCGCCGGTCCCCTCCTCGGTCGCCGCCGATCTCGCCCGCTGGAACAGCCTCCGGCAGACCGACAGCCTGCCTTTCTCGTCCTACGCCTCCTTCCTGATGACCCATCGCGGCTGGCCGGGCGAGACGGCGATGCGCCGCACCGCGGAGAAGGCCAATTCCGACGGCGGCGCCGCCTTCGAGGTGATCGGCTTCTTCAGCGCTTTCCCGCCGCTGACCCCGGCCGGCCATGCCCGGCACGCTTTCGCCCTTCAGGCCTCGGGCCGGGGCAACGAAGCGCTCGAGGCCGCCCGCAGGGCCTGGACCGGCGGAGTGCTTCCGACCACCGACGAGGCGCGGATACTGAGCCAGTTCGGCGGCCGCCTGACCAGCGCCGACCATGACGCCCGGATGGAGGCCTTGCTCGGCAACGGGGACACGCAGAGCGCGGCGCGGCAATTGCCGCTGGCCTCGGCCCAGCGCCAGGCGCTCTACGCCACCCGCCTCGCGCTTCAGACCCGCGCCTCCGACGCAGCGAGCCGGCTGGCCGCGCTCGGCCCGGTCCAGGGTGATCCGGGCCTCCTGATCGACCGCGCGAACTGGCTTCGCGCCTCCGGACAGAGCCTCGCCGCCCGCCAGCTCATGGCCCAGCCGCACCGTCTGTCGGGGCCTCCGGCCAATGCGGAGAAATGGTTCGAATCGATGATGACCCTGGCCAAGGGCGCTGCCAACGACGCGCAATGGTCGACGGCCTATCAGATCGCCTCGCAGCTCGACGACGCCTATCCGGCCGGAACCGACGTCAGCGCCCGCTCCTATGGCGAGCGCGACGAATATACCAACCTCGCCTGGCTGGCCGGAACCGCCGCCCAGAAGCTCGGCCGCCATGCCGACGCGGCGAGGATGTTCGACCGCTACGGCCGTGCCGCGCGCTCCTCGCAGACCCGGACGAAGGGCTTCTACTGGGCGGCGCGCTCCGCGTTCAGCGCCAATCAGCCGGTCCAGTCCAATTCCTACCTCGAGCAGGCGGCCGCGCATCCGGACCAGTTTTACGGCCAGCTCGCTCTGGAGCGGCTCGGTCGGCGGGTGACTCCCCCCTCGCCTTCCTCCGCCGTGCCGAGCCAGGCGCAGCGTTCGGCCTTCGCGGCCCGGCCGCTGGTCCAGGCCGCGCGCGCGCTCGGCGACATGGGCCGCTGGAGCGACCAGTCTTTGTTCGTCCGGGCCATCGCCGAGCAGGCCGAGACCCAGACCGACCGGATCCTCGCCGCCCAGTTCGGCCGGACGATCGGCCGCCAGGACCTCGGCGTCTGGGTGTCTCGGGAAGCGCGAAACAAGGGCGAGAGCTTCTACGATCCGGCCGGCTTCCCGGAAGTGACCCTGCCCCGGGCCTATTCCACTCATTGGGGGCTCGCGCACGGCATCACCCGGCAGGAGAGCTCGTTCGACCGGGCCGCCGTCAGCCATGCCGGCGCCCGCGGGCTGATGCAGCTCATGCCGGGGACGGCGCGCGAGCAGGCGGGCAAGCTCGGCCTGCCCTACGATTTCGGCCGGCTGACCTCCGATCCGGCGTACAACGTCATGCTCGGGACGAGCTATTTCGAGCGGCTGCTGAGGCAGTGGGGCGGACATGCACCGATGGCGGTAGCAAGCTACAATGCCGGCGCCGGCAACGTGAACAAGTGGGTGCGCGCCAACGGCGACCCGCGCGGCGGCACCGACATCGTCACCTGGATCGAGGCCATCCCTTATTCCGAGACCCGCAACTACGTTCAGCGCGTGCTCGAGAATGCGGTGGTCTACGACGCCATCCGGGCCCAGCGCGGCGGAGGGCCGGCCAACCGCCTGTCTTACTATCTGGGCAAGAGCGGACCCGGCTGATGACTTGCCTCCCCATGAGCGCAGCTCATGGGGAGGGGGACCACCCGACGGGTGGTGGAGGGGTGGCTGACGGGGCTTGCGCCATTTACCCCTCCACCAGGCTTCGCCTGGTCCCCCTCCCCCTCTGGCGATGGGGAGGCAAATCATGACCGAGCGCCCCAATTACATAACCCCCGAGGGCTATCGCCGACTGCGCGAGGAATATGAGGCGCTGTTCGCGGTCGAGCGTCCCAAGCTGGTCGAGACGATCAGCTGGGCGGCCGGCAATGGCGACCGCTCCGAGAATGGCGACTACATCTACGGCCGCAAGCGCCTTCGCGAGATCGACCGCCGGCTGGGCTGGCTGTCGCGGCGGATGAAGGACGCCAAAGTGGTCGATGCCGCGGCCCAGCCCGAGCGCGGCAAGGTCTATTTCGGAGCCACCGTCGTGCTCGCCGACGAGGAGGACAACCGACGGACGGTGACCCTCGTCGGCGAGGACGAGACGGATGCCGCGAACGGCCGGATCAGCTGGACCTCGCCCATCGGCCGGGCCATCCGCGGCGCCGGGGTCGGCGATCTGAGGCGGGTGACTCTGCCGGGGGGCGAGCGGGAGCTGGAGATCGTTGCGATCGACTATCCGGAGGCCCGCTGACGCAATTTGCTCCCGGGCGCTAAATCCGCCTTGCTCGTCATGCCGGACTTGATCCGGCATCCGCCTTCTTTTCCGCGACGGCAAGAAGGTGGACCCCGGGTCAAGCCCGGGGTGATGATTCAGGTTTTACGCATCCCGCTCTAGCCGAACGCCTCCCGCGCCAGCTTCTCCACCTCCGCGTCCGCCTCCGGCGGCTTTACCGGCAAGGCCGCCTCGAGCGCTTCCGCCACAACCGTCAGCGCCGCGATCCGAGCGGCCTTCTTGTTGTTGCCGTCGATGACCGTCCACGGCGCCCAGCGCGTGTTCGTGCATTCGAACATGTCCCGGCCCGCCGCGAGATATTCATCCCGCCGGGCGCGGTTGCGGAAATCCTCGGCGGTCACCTTCCAGCGTTTCCAGGGATGGTCGAGGCGAGCCTTCAGCCGCGCGTCCTGCGTCTCCCGGGTGACGTGGAAGAAGAGCTTGACGATCGTCGTCCCGTCATAGCTTTGCTGCGCCTCGAACTCGTTGATCTCGTCATAGGCGCGGCGCCATTCGGCTTGCGACGCGAAGCCCTCGACCCGCTCGACCAGAACCCGGCCGTACCAGCTGCGGTCGAACACGGCGATCTCGCCGGCGCCGGGCA